>NZ_VLJQ01000066.1:0-137388 GCF_007829375.1 Nocardioides sp. J9
GCGGCTCCTCGCTGGCGCTCGTCGCACCTCAACCACCGAAACGGGACGAGCCACCGGGCGGGGACCGACCACGCGGTGCGGACGGGGGAGGGCCGATGAGCTTCCGCGTCACCGCCGACAGCGGCCTGTGCCAGGGGCACCAGCTCTGCCAGGGCGAGGCCCCCACCGTCTTCGGCTTCGACGAGGCCGCCGACGTCGTCGTGCTCCTCGACGACCACCCCGACCCGTCGGTGCGCGACGACGTCGCCACCGCCGTGAAGTACTGCCCTGCGTTCGCGCTCGCCATCGAGGAAGAGGACTGACATGACCGACCTGGACGCCCGGCTGAGCCGGGCCGAGATCGAGGAGTTCTGGGACTCCTGGCTCGACGTCAACCGCCGCGCCGAGGAGAGCGGCGACTGGCGGGTGATGGCCGACTGGTACGCCGAGGACGCCACCTACGGCTGGATGTACAGCCACGACGAGCACTTCATGGCGGTCGGGCGCGACCAGATCCGCGACTGGGCCATCGGCATCGAGATGGACGGCTTCGACGGCTGGCACTACGACTACGTCTGCACGATGATCGACGACACCAAGAACATGGTGCTCGGCTTCTGGAAGCAGCGCTCCGGGATCGTCAACGACGAGACCGGCGAGGAGTACGAGATCCTCGGCATCGGCGGCTCGTGGTTCGGCCTCAAGCGCGTCACCGAGGGCGCCGACGCCGGCCAGGTCAGGATCGACTGGCAGCGCGACTGGTTCGACATGCCGTCGACGACCCACACGTTCATGGAGATCCTCAAGGCCGACAAGGCGTCCGACCGCCTGCTGGAGCGGATGAAGGTCTTCGGCCACGAGGTGCCCGGGCACTACCACCTGAAGGACCTGCCCTCGACCGTGTGGCCGCCGCCGGTCGAGGCCGGGAGGTACGTCACCCAGGCGCCCGCGCCGGGGGTGACCGCGTGAGCGCACTGCCGCCGCCGGCCCAGCAGCTCATCGACGGCAAGCTCGTCGGTGCGAGCGACGGGTCGTCGTACCCGATCCTCGACCCGGCCACCGGTGAGGAGATCGGCCACGCCCCCGACGGCACCGCCGACGACGTCAACGCCGCGATCGCCGCGGCCCGGCGGGCGTTCGACGAGTCGGCGTGGTCGACCGACCGCGAGCTGCGGGTGCGCTGCCTGCGCCAGCTGCACGCCGCGCTGCTGGAGAACGCCGACGCGTTCCGCGCGCTGACCACGGCCGAGGTCGGCATGCCGACCTTCATGATGGGCGCAGCCGGCTTCGACGTCCCCGTCGAGGGTCTGCGGTGGGTGACCGACCTGATCGAGGGCTACGAGTTCGAGACCGACCTCGGCGTCGCCTCCCCGATGGGCATCCCGTCGCGACGCACCGTGCGCCGCGAGCCGGTCGGCGTGGTCGCGGCGATCACGCCGTGGAACGTCCCGACCCAGATCAACCTCGCGAAGGTCGGCCCGGCGCTCGCCGCCGGCTGCACCGTCGTGCTCAAGCCGGCGCCGGACACCCCGTGGGTGGCTGCCGAGCTCGGTCGCCTCGTCGCCGAGCACACCGACATGCCCCCCGGCGTGCTCAACGTCGTCACGCCACGGTCGAACGAGGTCGCCTCGGTGCTGTCGACCGACCCGCGCGTCGACATGGTCTCCTTCACCGGCTCCACCGCCGTCGGCAAGGCGATCATGGCCGCCGCCGCACCCACGCTGAAGAAGGTCTTCCTCGAGCTCGGCGGCAAGTCGGCCGCGATCGCCCTCGACGACGCCGACGTGGCCGCGGTCGCCGGGGCGACGGCGTTCACGACCTGCATCCACGCCGGCCAGGGCTGCGCCCTCACCACCCGCCTGCTCGTCCCGCGCGAGAAGTACGACGAGGCGGTGCAGGTCGCGGCCGCGACGATGGAGTCGATCGGCATCAAGGACCCGGGCGACCCCGGCGCGATCTGCGGCCCGGTCATCTCCGAGCGCCAGCGCGACCGGGTGGCGTCGTACTTCGACGTCGCACGGGAGGAGGGCGGCTACTTCGCCACCGGCGGCGAGGTCGTCGACCAGCCCGGCTTCTGGGTCCGCCCCACCGTCGTCGCCGGCCTCGACAACACCTCCCGCCTCGCGCAGGAGGAGATCTTCGGCCCGGTCCTCGTCGTCATCGCGCACGACGGCGACGACGACGCGGTCCGGATCGCCAACGACTCGGCGTACGGCCTCTCGGGGTCGGTCGACTCCGACGACCTGGACCGGGCGAAGGCGGTCGCCGCCCGGATCCGCACCGGCACGCTCGCGGTCAACGGCGGGGTGTGGTTCAGCCCCGACGCACCCTTCGGCGGCTACAAGCAGTCCGGGCTCGGCCGCGAGATGGGGGTGGCCGGGTTCGAGGAGTACCTGGAGATGAAGACGATCGCGGAGCCGGCGTAGGTGGGGTTTCACCACCTAGGTGGTGAAACCCCGACGAGAGTCCCCTGATTTCGTGAGCCCAGCACGGGTTTCACCACCTAGGCGGTGAATCTTGTGACAGATGAGGAAGAAGTGATCATGCGTTTCGAGAACAAGGTCGCCGTCGTCACCGGCGCAGCCCAGGGGATCGGCGAGGCCTACGCCCGGGCCCTGGCGAAGGAGGGCGCGGCCGTCGTCGTGGCCGACCTGAACGAGGAGGCCGGGGCCAAGGTCGCGGCGTCGATCAACGAGGGCGGCGGGCAGGCGGTCTTCATCAGCTGCGACGTCTCCTCGCCGGAGTCCGCGCAGGCGCTGGTCGAGCAGGCCGTCGCCGAGCTCGGCGGGATCGACTTCCTCGTCAACAACGCCGCGATCTACGGGGCGATGGAGTTCAACCTGCTCATCTCCGTCGACTGGGACTACTACAAGAAGTTCATGTCGGTGAACCTCGACGGCGCGCTGGTGATGACCCGCGCCGCCTACCCCGAGATCGCCAGGCGCGGCGGGGGAGCGGTGGTCAACCAGTCGAGCACCGCGGCGTACCTCTACTCCGGCTTCTACGGCCTCGCCAAGGCCGGCATCAACAGCCTCACCCAGCAGCTCGCCCACGAGCTCGGCGGGCAGGGCATCCGGGTCAACGCGATCGCCCCCGGCCCCACCGACACCGAGGCCACCCGCACCCAGGCCGGCGACGCCGCGAAGGACATCGTGCGCAACAGCCTCGCGATCAAGCGGATGGGCTCGGTCGACGACATGGTCGGCGCGCTGCTCTTCCTGCTCTCCGACGACGCGTCGTGGGTGACCGGGCAGGTACTCGCCGTCGACGGCGGCCAGACCTTCCGCCTCTGATCGCGTCGAAGGAGGAGAGATGACCACCACCGTCGGCTTCGTGGGCCTGGGCAACATCGGCAGGCCGATGGCGCTCCGGCTCGCGCAGCAGCAGGAGGCCGCCGACCTCGAGGTCTGGGTGTACGACGTCGCGCCGGACCCGCTGGCCGAGGCGGAGCGGGCCGGGGCGCGGGTCGCGGGGAGCGTCGCCGAGCTCGCCGGTCGTGTCGACGTGCTCGGTGTGATGGTGCGCGACGACGACCAGGTCCGCGACGTGCTCGCCGAGGCGCTGCGCGGGGCGGTCGGCCTCGAGGACGACCGGCTGACCGTCGTCATCCACTCCACCGTCGCACCCACCACCCCCGCCGAGCTCGAGGCGACCGCGGCCCGGCACGGCGTCAGGCTGCTCGACGCCCCGGTCTCGGGCGGCGCGATGGGGGCGACCGACGGCAGCCTCGCGCTGATGGTCGGCGGCTCGGACGCGGCGTTCGCCGCCGCGGAGCCGGTGCTGAGGGTGCTCGGCAGCAAGGTCGTGCACGCCGGGCCGATCGGCTCCGGCACGAAGTTCAAGCTGGCGCGCAACATGATGCACTTCGTGGCGTTCACCGCCGCGACCGAGGCGCAGCGCCTCGCCGAGGCGGCCGGGCTCAGCCTCAAGGACCTCGGCGAGGTGGTCCGGCACACCGACGCGATCACCGGCGGGCCGGGCGCGATCATGCACCGCGAGACCACCGCACCCCTCGACCCCGGCGACTTCTGGCACGGCGTCTTCGCCAACGTCACCTCGCTGGGGGAGAAGGACCTCGGGTTCGCGATCCAGCTCGCGCACGAGCTCGGCGTCGACGTACCCCTCGCCGAGCTGGCCGTCGACCGCCTCGGTCCCGGCCTCGGCCTCCCGACCGCCGCACCGACCACCCCGACCACCACCCCGACTGCCGCAGGAGAACACTGATGGGCAAGTTCGACGACCTTCCCGAGGCCCGCCGCCGCGGGCTGGAGAAGATGGAGGAGGTCTACGGCTTCGACATGACCGACGGCACGGGCGACTTCTTCCGCTACACCGCCGAGCACCTCTTCGGCGACATCTGGCAGCGGCCCGGGCTCACCACCCGCGACCGCCGGCTGTTCCTCATCGGCATGCTCGTCGGCCAGCGCGCCAACGACGTGCTCGGCATACAGGTCCCCGCCGCGCACGCCAACGGCGAGCTCAGCGACGAGGAGCTGCGCGAGCTGGTCATCCTCGCCTGCCACTACGACGGCTGGCCGAACGGGTCGCGGATGAACTCCGTCGTCGAGGACACCATCGCCAAGGCGGCCCGCGCCCGGGCGAAGGCGGAGGGCGAGACCGCCGCCGGGAGCTGACCAAGCCCTTGTTAGCCTCGGAGGTGATGAGTCGCGACGTGTCGGAGGCAGAGCCGGATCCCTCGGCGTACCCCGTCGAACCCTCCACCCTCGACTCCCTGCTCGACGCCCCTGAGCCGCGCGCCGACGCCGGCGTCCACCTGGGGCTGTGGCGCATCGAGGTCGCCCGGTTCGGTGACGACGAGCTGGAGCTCGGCTCCGGCTGGCTCGATGACGCCGAGCGCGGCCAGGCGTCGTCGTACGTGCGCGCCGAGCTGCAGCGCGCCTACGTGCTCGCCCATGCCGCCGCCCGCCTGCTGGTCGGCGCGACGACCGACACCCCGCCCGAGAAGGTGGTCTGGGGCCGCCATCCCTGCCCGGCCTGCGGCGAGCCGCACGGCCGCCCGCGCGCCGAGGGTGCGTCGGTGGAGTTCTCGCTCTCGCACACCCCGGGCCAGGTGCTGGTCGCGGTCGCCGACGTCCCCGTCGGTGTCGACGTCGAGCGGCACCCCGACGACCCGCTGGCCCTGTCCCGGCTCCTGCACCCGCGGGAGACCGAGGAGATCGACGCGGCCGCCCACGGCCGGCTCGACGGCGGCAAGGCCACCGTCCGCTTCACCCGCGCCTGGTCGCGCACCGAGGCCTACCTCAAGGGCATCGGCATCGGCCTGGGCCGCGACCCGCACCTCGACTACCTCGGCACCGACGAGGCCCCGGCACGCACCATCGACGGCTGGTCGGTGCGCGACGTGGTCGTCCCGGAGGGCTACGGCGCCGCAGTCGCCGTCCGCGGTTGAGCCGCCTCGTGGTCGAGGCGATCGGGTACGTCGGCAGTGCCGGCGCCGCCACCATGTGGATCCCGCAGGCCGTGCGTGCCGTGCGGCACCGCGCCGACCCACAGGCCCTCGCGGCGCTGAGCCGCACCACCTACCTGGTCGCCGTGGTCTTCAACGTGCTGCTCGCGTCGTACGGCCTGGCCATGGAGGCCCGCCCGGTCGTGCTCGCCGGGGCCGTCAACCTGTGCTGCGCCTCGGTCATCCTCGGCGCGCTCGCCGCCGGTGCCCGCCGGCGCCGCACGTGATCGCCGCCCTGGGCTGGCTCGTCGGCATCATCGACGTCGCCCAGTTCCTGCCCCAGACCCGCCACACCCTCGCCCGCCGCCGCGACGCGGCCGCGCTGCGCGGGCTCAGCGTCTGGACGTGGTCGATCGCCACCGTCCAGGGCGCGGCGTGGGTCGTCTACGGCTTCGCCAACGGCCTGCTGCCGATCGCGATCCCCAACCTGGTGATCACCCCGGCCTGTGCCCTGGTCCTGCTCGCCCGCCTGCGCGCCGGCCGCGGCTGACCCGCTCCGGCGGTCACCGTCGCGCCAGCGCGACCGCTGCCACCAGCAGCACGAGAGCCCACATCACCAACGCAGCCGTCCACATCATCGTCACACCCGTACTGACGCCGCAGGACGCCGATCGGTTGCGTCGGGATCGCGACGTGTTCGCCGGGGTGCAGGAATCCCCGCCTGAGCGGGGATTCCTGCGCTTGTCGACGTTTGCAACGGCCGACAACCGCAAGAAGACGTCACCTAGTGGCGCGTTCCCGGCGGCGTACGTCGCCTACAGCACCAGGCGGCGTACGTCGGCGGTGAGGTGGGCCAGGTGGGCGGTGAAGCGGGCGGCGAGGGCGCCGTCGATGACGCGGTGGTCGTAGGACAGGCACAGCGGCAGCATCAGCCGCGGCACGAAGGCCTCGCCGTCCCAGACCGGGGACATCTTCGAGCGGACCACGCCGAGGATGGCGACCTCGGGGGCGTTGACGATCGGGGTGAAGCTCGTCCCGCCGATCCCGCCGAGGCTGCTGATGGTGAAGGTCGCGCCCTGCAGGTCGGCCGCGGAGAGCTTGCCGTCGCGGGCCCGGGCCGAGAGCTCGCCGAGCTCCTGGCTGAGCTCGGTCACGCCCTTGCGGTCGACGTCGCGCACCACCGGGACGACGAGGCCGTCGGGGGTGTCGACGGCGACGCCGACGTGCACGTAGTCCTTGAGCACGAGCGAGTCGCCGGCCAGGGAGCTGTTGACCTCGGGGAACTTCCGCAGCGACGCGGCGGCCGCCTTGAGCAGGAAGCTGAGCAGGGTGACCCGGTAGCCCTCGGCCCTCGCGGCCTCGTCGAGCTCGCGGCGGTAGGCGTCGAGGTCGGTGATGTCGGCCTCGTCGGAGTGGGTCACGTGCGGGACGTTGAGCCACGAGCGGTGCAGGTGCGGGCCGGAGATCTTCTTGATCCGCGACAGCGGCACGGTGCGGACCGGGCCGAACTTGCTGAAGTCGACCTCGGGCACGGGCGGGATGCCGGCGCCGGTGCTGCCGGCGGACTCCGCGACGCTGCGGTCGTAGTGGGCCAGCAGGTCCTGCTTGGTCACCCGGCCCTTCGCGCCGCTGCCGCTGACGGCCGCCAGGTCGACCTCGAGCTCACGGGCCAGGCGGCGCACCAGCGGGGTGGCGCGCAGGCCGTCCTCGGCCCCGGCCTCGACGGCCGGGGCAGCTGCGGCGGGGGCCGGCGCGGCCTCGACCGGCACGACCTCGGCCGGCGCCTCGACGGCAACCTCGACCGGGGCGGCCGGCGCCTCGGCGGCGGTGCCGTCGGTGTCGTCGGAGCCACCACCGGCGACCTCGGCGACGGCGATGAGCGATCCCTTGCTCACCTTGTCGCCGACCGAGACGGCAACCGAGGTGATGGTGCCGTCGACGGGGGAGGGGACCTCCATCGTCGCCTTGTCGGTCTCGAGGGTGATCAGCGGGTCCTCGGCCCGCACGACGGTGCCGGGGGTGACGAGGACCTCGATCACCGGTACGTCGGCGAAGTCGCCGATGTCGGGTACGTGAATCTCCACGGTGCTCTCCATCGTGTCGGGCCTCAGGCGAGGGCCGGGTCGGGCCGGTCGGGGTCGATGCCGTACTTCTCGATGGCCTCCGCGACGACGTCGGCGGTGACCGTGCCCTCCTCGGCGAGGCGGCGCAGGGCGGTGACGGCGATGAAGTGCCGGTCGACCTCGAAGTGGCGGCGCAGGTTGCGGCGGTAGTCGGAGCGGCCGAAGCCGTCGGTGCCGAGCGCGGTGTAGCTACCGGGCACGAAGGCGCCGATCTGGTCGGCGTACGCCTTCATGTAGTCGGTGGCGGCGACGACCGGGCCGGACGTGCCGCCCAGGCACACCTCGACGTACGACGTGCGCCGCTCCTCCAGCGGGTGCAGGGTGTTCCACCGCTCGGTCGCCAGGCCGTCGCGGCGCAGCTCGGTGAAGCTCGGGACGCTCCACACGTCGGCCTTGACCTTGAAGTCCTCGGCGAGCAGGTCGGCGGCCGCGAGCACCTCGCGCAGGATGGTGCCGGAGCCGAGCAGCTGCACCTTCGCCTTGCCGCGGCCCTTGCCGGGGCGCAGCAGGTACATCCCCTTGACGATCCCCTCGGCGGCCCCCTCCGGCATCGGCGGGTGCTCGTAGTTCTCGTTCATCAGGGTCAGGTAGTAGAAGACGTCCTCCTGCTCGGCGTACATCCGGCGCAGGCCGTCGGCCACGATGACCGCCAGCTCGTAGGAGTAGGTCGGGTCGTAGGCCACGCAGTTCGGGATCATCGCCGCCTGCAGGTGGCTGTGCCCGTCCTCGTGCTGGAGGCCCTCGCCGTTGAGCGTCGTGCGGCCGGCGGTGCCACCGAGCAGGAAGCCGCGGGCGCGCATGTCGCCGGCGGCCCAGGCCAGGTCGCCGATCCGCTGGAACCCGAACATCGAGTAGTAGATGTAGAACGGGATCATCGGGGTGTCACTGCTGGAGTACGACGTCGCGGCGGCGATCCACGACGACATCGCGCCGGCCTCGTTGATGCCCTCCTGGAGGATCTGCCCGCCGGCGTCCTCCTTGTAGAACATCAGCTGCTCGGCGTCCTCGGGCGTGTAGAGCTGCCCGGCCTGCGAGTAGATGCCGACCTGGCGGAACAGGCCCTCCATGCCGAAGGTGCGGGCCTCGTCGGGGACGATCGGCACGACCCGCTTGCCGACCTCGGGGTCGCGCAGCAGCTTGGTGAGGATCTGGACGAACGCCATCGTCGTGGAGACCTCGCGGCCGTTGGAGCCGGCGAGCTGGGCGGAGAAGGTGTCCGCGCCCGGCACGGCCAGCGCCGCCGACGTACGGCGCCGGCTCGGCAGGTAGCCGCCGAGCTCCTTGCGCCGCGCGTGCAGGTAGGTGTGCTCGGGCGAGCCCTCCGGGAAGGTCACGTAGGGCAGGTCGGTGAGCTGCTCGTCCGGCACCGGGATGCCGAACCGGTCGCGGAACGCCCTGAGCGCGGGCTCGGCGACCTTCTTGGCCTGGTGGCTGATGTTCTGCGCCTCCCCGGCGCTGCCGAGGCCGTAGCCCTTGACGGTCTTGGCGAGGACGACGGTGGGGGAGCCGGTGTGCGCGGACGCGGCTGCGTAGGCGGCGTACACCTTCTGCGGGTCGTGGCCGCCGCGGGTGAGCCGCCAGATCTCGTCGTCGGTCCAGTCCGCGACCATCTCCTTGAGCACCGGGTCGACGTTGAAGAAGTGCTCGCGGACGTAGGCGCCGTCCTTGGACTTGAAGGTCTGGTACTCGCCGTCGACGCACTCCATCATCCGCCGCTTGAGCGCGCCGGTGGTGTCCTGGGCGAGCAGCTGGTCCCAGCCGGAGCCCCAGACGACCTTGACGACGTTCCAGCCGGCGCCGCGGAAGACGCCCTCGAGCTCCTGGATGATCTTGCCGTTGCCGCGCACCGGGCCGTCGAGGCGCTGCAGGTTGCAGTTGACGACGAAGACGAGGTTGTCGAGGCGCTCGCGGGCGGCCATCGAGATCGCGCCGAGCGACTCCGGCTCGTCGGTCTCGCCGTCGCCGAGGAACGCCCAGACCTTGCGGCCGGCGGTGTCGGCGAGGCCGCGGGCGTGGAGGTACTTGAGGAAGCGGGCCTGGTAGATCGCCATCAGCGGGCCGAGGCCCATGGAGACGGTGGGGAACTGCCAGAAGTCCGGCATCAGCCAGGGGTGGGGGTACGACGACAGGCCGTTGCCGCCGGTCTCCTGGCGGAAGCTGTCGAGCTGCTCCTCGGTGAGCCGGCCCTCGAGGAAGGCGCGGGCGTAGATGCCGGGGGAGCAGTGGCCCTGGACGTAGACGAGGTCGCCGCCGTGCTCCTCGGACGCGGCGTGCCAGAAGTGCTGGAAGCCGACGTCGTAGAGGGTCGCCGCGGACTGGAAGCTGGACAGGTGGCCGCCGAGCTCGGTCGAGGTCTTGTTGGCGCGCAGCACCATGGCCAGCGCGTTCCAGCGGATCGCCGAGCGGATCCGGTGCTCCACGTCGCGGTCGCCGGGGTGGGCCGGCTCGTCCGCGGTGGAGATCGTGTTGACGTAGGGCGTCGTGGCGACGAACGGGACCCGCGAGCCGAGTCGCTGTGCCTCCTCCATCACCTGGTCGAGCAGGTACTTCGTGCGCTCCTCGCCCTCGAACTCCAGGACGGCCGCGAGCGCCTCGCGCCACTCCTGCGTCTCGGCAGGGTCGATGTCGGTCATGCCGTGTCCTCCGGTCGGTGATGGGCGTCACCATCGTGGAGGTCGGACAAGGCATGCGTCCAATGCCTAGTTCTGGATCAAATCATGCGCTGGATGCATGGACCCGGCGACTGCTGCTGAGGGCGTGGTCGCGGAATTCGGCGGAGGCCGGTGGCAGCTCGCGGTCCCTGAGCCAGGCCAGGCCGATCTCGCGGGAGGCGGGCACGTCGGTGACCCGCAGGTGCGGCGCGGCGGGCGTCGCGCCGGCGCGCGGCTCCGGCAGCAGCGCGACGCCGAGCCCGGCCGCGACGAGGCCGCGCAGGGTCTCGACCTCCTCGCCCTCGAAGCCGACGAGCGGCGTGAACCCCGCCTCCGCGCAGAGGTCCTCGGTCACCCGGCGGAGGCTGAAGCCGTCCTTGAGCGCGATGAACTGGTCGTCGGCGACCTCGCCCAGCCGCGCCGTACGACGCCGCGCCAGCCGGTGGTCCGGCGGCTCGAGGAACAGCCGCTCGCTGGTGAACTGCGGGTGGTGCGGCCGGTCGCCGGTGATGGCCAGGTCGACCACGCCGTGCAGCAGGTCGTCGACGAGCCCGGCGTCGCCGTGCTGGCGCAGGTCGAAGCGGACGTTGGGGCGCTGGGTGCGGAACTCCCGGATCAGCTCGGGGACCAGCCAGGTCCCGAGGGTGTGCAGGAAGGCCAGCGGCACGAACCCGGCGTCCGGGGCGGTGATGTCCTGCACCGACCGGACCCCACGCTCGAAGGCGTCGATCGAGTCGCGTGCGTGCCGGGCCAGCTCCCGGCCGGCGGGGGTGAGCACGAGGGTGCGCCCCACCCGCTGGAAGAGCGGGGTCCCGACGTCGCGCTCGAGCCGCGCCAGCGCCCGGGACACCGCCGGCTGCGTGCGGTGCACCTGCTCGGCCGTGCTGGTGACGGTGTGTCCGTCGGCGACCGCGAGGAATGCGCGGATAGTGTCCAGGTCCATGGGAGCCATGCTCCCAGCGCATGGGTCAGGTGGCCAGCAGCTCCGCGACGACGGCGTCGCGCAGGTCGGCGAGCCGGTCGCCCACGCCGACCGCCCGGTCGGCGAGGTCGGCGGCCGCCTCGCGTCGGTCCTCGTCGGTCATCTGCAGCAGGCCCAGCACGTCGGCCGGTTCCCACCGGTCGTAGGCGATGCACTGGAAGCGCGCCCCGGCGCGGGTCCGCCGCTGCGAGATGCCCACCGCCTTGCGCCCGCCGACCAGCACCTCGCCGGGGCCCAGCGCCGCGAAGCACACCAGCCGTCCCCACGGCGTCTGCTCGAGCCCGCCCTCGTAGAGCTCGGCGTCCACGCCCAGCGCCTGCAGCGCCCGTTGCCAGGCCCCGCCGAGCCAGTACGCCGACGCCCGCACGTCGTCGCTCCACCGCGGGTCGCCCGGCGGCACGACCACGTCGACCCAGACGCACCGCGCCGGGTCGACGTACACCGCACCTCCGCCGCTGCGCCGCCGCACCACCTCGACGCCGGCCAGCGCCGTGGCCGCGGGGTCCGCGGTCGTCTCCTGCTGCGCGCTGCCCAGCACCAGCCCGCGCCTGTTTGGCTCGAAGAGCCACACCTCCGCGCCGGTCAGGTCGTCGGGGACCGCCCGGGCGTGGAAGTCGGCCATCGACCCGGTCAGCTGCAGCACGCGCACGCCGGGATCATCCCCCACCGGGTGGGGTCCGGGGAACGCCGGGCGGGCGGCCGGGCGTGGCACCTGGTGGCTGTTTCCCGGACTTGTTGGCTGCTGCAGCGGCCAACAAGTTCGGGAATCACCGCCCAGGCGGTGATTCCCGGCCCGGCCCCGGACCACCCGAGGCATGGGTTCTGGTGCCCCAGGCAAGAGTCGAACTTGCGACCTTTCGCTTAGGAGGCGGCTGCTCTATCCACTGAGCTACTGGGGCGTCGAGTCCATCTTGTCAGGATCCGGTACGACGAGCCGAGTCGGGGGAGGCGTGGCGGATTCGGCGTGCGGCGGGGTCAGCGGCGAGAATGGTCCATACCACGGATCGGCTTGCCCGGTTCCGTACCTTGGGGGCGGCGCCCAGCCGCCGCGCAGCAGCTGACTCGGCAGCGGCACCCAGACACGACCGACAGCTCCGCCCCGAGCGGCCGCACGACCAGGTGATTGATGACGCAGGTAGCTCCTCCCCGGCCACCGTCGGGAGGTCCTCGCGAGCCCGGTAGCCGGGCTCGGCGCGTGTCGACCTCCCGAGCAGATCGACCCCGGCGGAGCACCCGCGTCCGCGGCAGGCGGAAGCGGCCGCAGCCGGGCAAGGTCGTCCTCAAGGTGATCCTGTCGAGCCTCCTGGGGCTCGGGCTGCTGACCGGCGTCGGCGTCGTGGCGGTCTACAACAACCTCAACGGCAACATCCTCCACGAGGAGGTCGCCGACCAGCTGCGCAACCGCCCCGAGAAGGAGGCGGTCGCCGGCCCGCAGGAGCCGCTCAACGTGCTCGTCATGGGCTCGGACTCGCGCTCCGGCAAGGGCAACGGCATCGACGGCGAGTCCGGCGGCGGACTGTCCGACACCACGATCCTGTTCCACCTCTCCGCGGACCGGACGTTCGCCTACGGCATCTCGATCCCGCGCGACACCGCCGTGATGCGGCCGACCTGCTACGAGGACGACGGCACCGAGATCCCGGGTACCAGCGGCTACGTGAAGTGGAACGAGGCGTTCGCGGCCGGCGGGCCCGCCTGCACCCAGCAGCAGGTCGAGCAGCTCACCGGGGTCCGCATCGACAACTACGTCGTCGTCGACTTCAACCAGTTCAAGGACATGGTCAACGCCCTGGACGGCGTCGAGGTCTGCATCCCGCAGGACATCGACGACCCGGCCCACGACGTGCACCTCGAGGCCGGCACCCGCGAGATCAAGGGCAACGAGGCGCTCACCTACGTGCGCGCCCGCTACCGGATCGGTGACGGCACCGACCCCAACCGCACCCGCCGCCAGCAGGCGTTCATCGGGTCGATGATCAACAAGGCGCTCACCGCCGGCATGCTCGCCCGCCCGGACCGCCTCGTCCGGTTCATGAGCGCGGCGACGTCGTCGCTGCAGACCGACTTCAACGGCATCGCCGAGATGGCCGACATCGCCATCACCGCCAAGGGCATCGGCGCCGGCAACATCAAGTTCGTGACCACGCCGTGGGTCTACTCCGACAAGGTCAGCGCCGGCATCGAGTGGACCTCCGAGGTCGACAAGCTGTGGCGCCTGGTCCGCAAGGACCGCCCGCTGACCGCGGAGTTCCTCAAGGACTCGCTCAGCGCGGGCGACAAGCCCGACGGCACTGCCTCGGCGGGCACCGGTGGTCCCTCGGGCGGCACCGACGGCGCCACCGACGGCACCAGCCAGTCGCCGAGCAACGACGGCAGCCCGAGCGGCGGCACGACCGGCACGCCGGGCGACACCGCCGGCGACGGTACGACGAACGGCCGGACCGGCCTCTCCGAAGAGGCCCGCGCCGCCGCCGGACTCTGCTGAGGACGCGGGCGCCATGGCGGACGACAAACAGGACGAGCCGGAGTGGAAGCGCCGCAAGCGCCTCGCCGCGATCTTCGGTGACGTCGAGCCGTCGGTGACCTCCGACGAGAAGGACGACGCGCCCGCCAAGGGTCGCGAGTCCGCCACCGACCGGTGGCTGAAGGAACAGGTGCCGCCCCACCACGGTCAGTGACGGAGCGGCACCTGGGTGTCGCTGGTGCTGCCCGTGGGCAGCGGCCGGCCCACGGGCCGGCGGGTGATCAGGTCAGCGGCTTCTGCTGCTGGGCCTGCAGGGTGTCGCGGATCTGGGTCAGGAGCACGATGTCGGGGGCCTCGGCCTCGGGCTGGTCGGGGAAGAAGCGCGCCTTCGCCTTGGTGTAGGGCGTGACGACCAGGAAGTAGACGATCGCGGCCATGATCACGAACGCGATCAGGGCGTTGATGAAGTTGCCGACGTTGACGTCGAGGATCTCCGCGGCACCGAAGTCCGGCTGCTTGAAGATCTTGCCGATGAAGCCCATGAGGGTCTCGCTGAAGGTCGTGACAACCGCGGCGAACGCCGTGCCGATGATGAAGGCGACGGCCAGGTCGACCAGGTTGCCCTGGAGCAGGAACTTCTTGAACCCGGACATGATTTCTCCTCAATCCCGAGAATTGTGGTGGTGGAGGTGCTCGTTAGCACTGAAACCTAACTAGGTCGCCACGTGTAAGTCACGTAGGACGCGACCGCGGCGGACGTGACCCGGTACACGTCGGAGGCGTCCAGCGCGAGCACCACCAGCCGGCCCGGAAGGGCACCGTCCGCCGCGTGCGCGGCGTCCGGGACCGCCAGCACCTGCGCGTCGTCGGCCACCGGCTCGGCCGTGCCGGCCCGCGGGTCGGTCGCCACCAGGGAGATCCGGTCGCCCACCGTGAGCAGCGCGGCCTGCCCCGCGTCGGAGAGCCGCACGGGCAGGGCCACCGTGCCGACGGGCTGGCCCGCGGCGAGGTCCGCGCCGACCAGCCGCACGTCGGTGACGACCTCGCCGGCGCGCAACGGGGCAGCGAGCACCCGGCCCGCAGGGTCACCCACCACCCCCGCCGGTACGACGTCCGGTGGCACGCGTGCGTCGACCAGGTCGCCCTCCTCCAGCACGTGGCCCGCCGGCAGGTCGCGGGCAGCGACCCGCACGCCGGTGCTCGCCGGTGGTGGCGGGGCCAGGGTGTGCAGGGACGCGGCGACCGCCCCGGCGACGAGCACCACCGCGACCAGGCGGCGTCGGCGCAGCACCCGTCGTCGTACCGCGGCGAGGGTGTCGGCGACCCGGTGGCGCAGCGGGAGGAGCAGGGGAGGGCGCGGCGAGTCCATGCCGCGACGCTAGGTCGCGCCGGGACCGCTCGTGCGGCTCATCCACAGGCGGTCCGGGAGGCCGCCGGGACGAGCGGGATCAGGCAGGTGCGGCGGCGGCGCCGGAGCTCGACGAGCTGCCGGAGGTGGAGCTGCTCGACGAGCTCGAGGAGCTCGAGGAGTCCGAGCTGCTGGAGTTGCTGCCGGAGCTGCTGGAGTCCGAGCTGCTGGAGGAGGACGCGGTCGACGTCGCGGAGCTCGAGGAGCGGCTGTCGGTCTTGTAGAAGCCCGAGCCCTTGAACACGACGCCGACGGAGTTGAAGACCTTGCGCAGCCGGCCCTCGCACTCGGGGCAGACGGTGAGGGCGTCGTCGCTGAAGCTCTGGAACTGCTCGAAGGCGTGGCCACACTCGGTGCAGAGGTACTGATAGGTGGGCATCGGCGGACTCCGTGGTGAAGCGGGTTGGCACTCTCGACTGTCGAGTGCCAAGAATACGGCACACCCCGCCGGGGGCGGGCATTCACGGTCCCACCATGGCCAGCAGGCACAATGGCGCCCACCATGGTGGACGGAAGCAGCAGCACGGACGACTCACCCGCCGCGACCCCGCAGGACGGCACCCGCCGCGGCTTCCGCAGCTGGTCCGGTGCGCTGCGCTGGATGGCCGGCATCGCGATCCTGCTGGTGCTCGCGCTGGTCGCCGGCCTGGTGACCACGGTGGTCCTGGTCCGCCGGCCGTGGCCGCAGACCAGTGGCGAGCTGGAGGTCCCCGGCCTCGAGTCCGAGGTGCGGGTGCTGCGCGACGACGCCGGCATCCCGCAGATCTACGCCGACACCCTGCACGACCTGATGCTGGCGCAGGGGTTCGTGCACGCCCAGGACCGGTTCTTCGAGATGGACGTGCGCCGCCACGCCACCGCCGGGCGATTGTCCGAGCTCTTCGGCGAGGACGGCCTCGAGAGCGACCTCGTCGTGCGCACCCTCGGCTGGCGCCAGGTCGCCGAGCAGGAGCTGACCATGCTCCGCCCGGCCACCCGCAGCGCGCTCGACGCCTACGCGGAGGGCGTCAACGCCTACATCTCCGACCGCTCGCCGTCGGAGATGGCGCTGGAGTACACCCTGCTCGGGCTGACCGGCCTCGACTACACCCCGGAGAAGTGGAGCGCCGTCGACTCCATCGCCTGGCTCAAGGCGATGGCGTGGGACCTGCGCGGCAACCTCGAGGAGGAGATCGGCCGCGCGCTGGCCTCGGCCGCGGTCGGCCCCGAGGCCGTCGACGAGCTCTACCCGGCCTACCCCTTCGACCGGCACCCGCCGATCGTCCAGCAGGGCGGGCTGCTCGGCGACGTCTTCGACCAGGACGTCGCCAGCGCCGGCACCGAGCTCCTGCAGCGTCCGGCACCGGGCGGTCGTCGTACCGTCGCGGCGCTCGCCGGGATCCGCGACGTGCTCGCCGGCGTGCCGGCCCTGCTCGGCAAGGGCGACGGCCTCGGCAGCAACGCGTGGGTCGTCGACGGTGAGCACACCAGCACGGGGTCCCCGATCCTCGCCAACGACCCGCACCTGGGCATCTCGCTGCCCGGCGTGTGGGCGCAGGTCGGGCTGCACTGCCGCCGCATCACCAGTGACTGCCCGATGGACGTCTCGGGGTTCAGCTTCTCCGGCGTTCCCGGGGTGGTCATCGGCCACAACCGCGACATCGCCTGGGGTTTCACGAACCTCGGCCCCGACGTCACCGACCTGTACGTCGAGCGGGTCGCCGGCGACCTCTGGCAGTCCGGCGGCCGCGCGCTGCCGATGACCACCCGTGAGGAGGTCATCGAGGTGCGCGACGGCGAGGACGTCGAGGTCACCGTCCGCTCCACCGACCACGGACCGCTGCTGACCGACCTCGTCGACGTCGACGAGGAGCTCGACGCCCTCGAGGTCGCCGACGACGGACTCGTCGAGCAGGTCGACGACGTCGCCGGGGCCGCCCTGGACGCCGAGGAAGCCGGCTGGGACGTCGGCGTCTCGCTGGCCTGGACCGCGCTGGAGCCGCACCCGACCGCGGACGCGCTGCTCGCCCTCGACCTCGCGACCGACTGGGACTCCTTCCGCGCCGCGCTCGCCGACTTCGCCGTCCCCGGGCAGAACGTCGTGTACGCCGACACCCGCGGCCACATCGGCTACCAGGCCACCGGGCGCGTGCCGGTGCGCCGGGCCGGCCACGTCGGCCGTGCGCCCGCCGCCGGCTGGGTCCGCAGCACCGCCTGGACGGGCCGCTACGTGCCCTACGACGCCATGCCGAACGTGCTCGACCCGGACTCCGGGATCATCGCGACCGCCAACCAGGCCGTGATCGACCCGCGCCGCTACCCGCTGCGGCTCACCGACGACTGGGACCAGGGCTACCGCTCGACGCGGATCAACGAGCTGCTCGCCGCCGACGACGAGCTCAGCGTCGACGAGATGGCAGCCATCCAGCTCGACGACTGGAGCGCGATCGGGCAGGCGCTGACGCCGTACCTGCTCAAGATCGACCTGCCGGCCGGCTACTACTCCGACGGCCAGCGGCTGCTGCGCACGTGGAACTACCGGCAGAGCGCGGACAGCGGGGCTGCGGCGTACTTCAACGTCGTGTGGCGCGAGCTGCTCCAGCGCACCTTCGCCGACGAGCTGCCCGCCGCGCTCGAGCCCGACGGGGGCGACCGCTGGTTCACCGTGGTGTCGCGGATCCTGCGCCGCTCCTCGAACCACTGGTGGGACGACGTCGAGACCGACGAGGTCGAGCGCCGCGACGACATCCTGCGTGACGCGATGATGGCCGCCCGCGACGAGCTGACCGCCCTCCAGTCGCCCAACGCCGACGAGTGGTCGTGGGGCGAGCTGCACGAGCTCGAGCTGCGCTCGGCCACCCTCGGGGAGTCCGGCATCGGCGTCGTCGAGTGGCTCTTCAACCGCGGCGGCTGGGACGTCGCCGGCGGCAGCTCCCTGGTCAACGCGACCGCCTCCGACGCCAGCGAGGGCTACCAGGTCGTCACCGCCCCGTCGATGCGGATGGTCGTGCCGCTGGACGACCTCGACGCCGCGCGCTGGATCAACCTGACCGGCGTCTCCGGCCACGCCTTCCACCCGAACTACACCGACCAGACCGACCTCTGGGCCCGCGGCGAGACCCTCGCCTGGCCGTTCACCGAGGAGGCCGTCGCCGACGCCGCCGAGGACGAGCTCACCCTCACCCCCGACAGCTGACCCGGGTCCGTCGAGACGTCACTTGTGGCCTGGTGAGACGTCACTTGTTGCGCGTTGAGTGGTCAGATGTGGCTCGTCGAGGCGTCAGTTGTGGCGCCGTCGTACGACGTGACCACTCGACCCGCCACAGGTGACCACTCAACAGGCCACAAGTGACGTCTCGACGAGCCGGACGTGAAGCTTCAGCGGGTGGGGAAGCGGGTGATGCCGGCGGGGGTGGCGGCGGCGGTGACCGGGCGGTCGTGCGGCTCGGAGGGCACGACGGGGAGCAGCTCGTCGTCGTAGAGCAGGACGCACGTGAAGGTGCCCACCGGCACCCGGCCGAGGGCGCGGTCGTAGGAGCCGCCGCCGCGGCCCAGGCGCAGGCCGCCGGCGCCCACCGCCAGGCCGGGGACGAGCACGGCGTCGGCGGTGGCGACCGCGTCGACGCCGAGGGTGGGGGAGACCGGCTCCAGCAGCCCGCGGCGGGCGGGGGCGAGCGAGGTCGGGCCGTGGTACGTCGCCCAGTCGAGGTCGTTGTCGGGCAGCAGCACCGGCAGCACGACCCGTTTGCCGGCCTCGACCAGGCGGTCGAGCAGGTCGGTGGTGCCGGGCTCGGTGCCGACGGAGACGTAGCAGGCGACGGTGGCGGCCCGTCGGACCTCCGGCGCGGCGAGCAGGGCATCGGCGATCGCCCGCGCCGCGGTGCCCACCTCGGCGAGCGGCCGGCGGCGCCGCGCGGTCAGCAGCTGGTCGCGGAGTGCGAGCTTTCCGATCGCACCGTGGCCGGTTTGCCCACTCGTCACGCCGCAAGCCTACGATCGGCAACATGGGTATGAGTGGGCGGAGCTCCGGGCTCGAGCTGGCGAGGGCCAAGATGGTCGACGCCGGCGTCGACCCCGTGGCGATCGAGACGTTCGCGCACTACTACCGGCTCCTCGAGCACGGGGAGACCGGGATGATCCCCGAGGCGAGCATCGAGCCGGTCGACATCGAGAGCATCGCCGACGTCGAGGTCCCCGACGACGTCGCCGCGAAGGCGATCGCGGAGACGGTCGCGATCAAGCTCAACGGCGGCCTCGGCACCTCCATGGGCATGGACCGGGCGAAGTCGCTGCTGTGCGTGCGCCGCGGGCTGTCCTTCCTCGACATCATCGCGCGGCAGACCCTCCACCTCCGCCAGGAGTACGGCGTCCGGCTGCCGCTGGTGCTGATGAACTCGTTCCGCACGTCGGCCGACTCGCTGGCCGCGCTGGCGAGGTACGAGGACCTCAAGCTCCCCGACCTGCCGCTGGAGTTCCGCCAGAACATGGAGCCCAAGCTCCTCCTCGACAGCCTCAAGCCGGTCGAGTGGCCCAAGGACCCCGACCTCGAGTGGTGCCCGCCGGGCCACGGCGACATCTACACCGCGCTGCGCGGCACCGGCCTGCTCGACCAGCTCATCGAGCAGGGCTACCGCTACGCGTTCGTGTCGAACTCCGACAACCTCGGTGCCGTGCCCGCCCCGCGGGTCGCCGGCTGGTTCGCGGCGTCGGGTGCGCCCTTCGCGATCGAGGCGGTCCGTCGTACCCCCTCGGACAAGAAGGGTGGCCACTTCGCGCGCCGCAAGGCCGACGGACGGCTGGTGCTGCGCGAGACCGCGCAGACCCTGCCCGAGGACCGCGAGGCGCTGGCCGACCTCAGCCGGCACCAGTACTGCTCGACCAACAACATCTGGTTCGACCTGCACGCCATGAAGGCGACCCTCGACGCGCGCGAGGGCGTGCTCGGGCTGCCGCTGATCCGCAACGAGAAGACCGTCGACCCGGCCGACCCGACCAGCCCGAAGGTGGTGCAGGTCGAGACCGCGATGGGCGCGGCGATCGAGGTGTTCGAGGGCGCCCGGCTGATCGAGGTCGGCCGCGACCGGTTCATCCCGGTCAAGACGACCAACGACTTGCTCGTGCTGCGCTCCGACGTCTACGAGATGGGCCCGGACTTCTCGCTCGACCAGGTCGCGGCGAACGTGCCCTACGTCGAGCTGGACGACAACCACTTCAAGGTCGTGGGCGAGTTCGACAAGCGCTTCCCCGAGGGGGCGCCGTCGCTGGCGAAGGCGTCCTCGCTCAAGGTGCAGGGCGACTGGACGTTCGGCCCGAACGTCCAGGTCGTCGGCGACGTCGAGCTCGGCGGCAAGGGCGTGCAGCGCGTGCCGGCCGGCGAGGTGCTCTCCGGCGACCCCAGCGGGTCGGATGCCTGACCCCTCGGTCGCCGATCACCGCACGCGCGTCCGGCAGGCCCTCACGCCCCTGCCCGGGCCGGTCGAGGTGCCGCTGGCCGGTGCCCGCGGCCGGGTGCTCGCCACCGACGTGGTGGCCGCGCTCGCCGTCCCGCCGTTCGACCACGCCGCCATGGACGGCTTCGCCGTGCGGGCGGCCGACATCGGGTCCGTGCCCGTCGAGCTGCCCGTCACCGGCGTCGTCGCGGCCGGCGACCCCGTGCCCACCCTCGCGGCGGGTACGGCGATCCGGATCATGACCGGCGCCGAGCTCCCGCCCGGCGCGGACCTCGTCGTCCCCTTCGAGTGGACGACCGGCACCGACCCGGTGCGGGTCCTCGAGACGGCCGCCGCCGGCCGCCACGTCCGTCGCCGCGGCGAGGACGTCGACGCCGGCGAGGTCGCCGTACCGGCCGGAACCACGCTCGGCCCCGCCCACGTCGGCCTGCTCGCCTCCGTCGGGCACCGCACCGTCCCCGTGCGCCCCCGCCCGCGCCTCGGGGTGCTGTCCACCGGCGCCGAGCTGGTCAACGGCGACGTCCCCGACAGCAACTCCGCCACCATCGCGGCAGCCGCCGCCGGCCTGGGGGCCGAGGTGACCTGCTTCGGCCCGGTCGGCGACGACCCCGCCGCCTTCCGCGCTCGTCTGCGCGACGCCGCCGCAGCGTCCGACCTGGTCGTCACCACCGGCGGCATCTCCGCCGGCGACCACGACGTCGTGAAGGCCGTGCTGCGCGACGAGCCCGGCTTCTGGTTCGGCAAGGTCGCCCAGCGGCCCGGCCGGCCGCAGGGCTTCGGCGTCCTCGACGTCGACGGTCGCGCGGTTCCGGTGCTGACGCTGCCGGGCACGCCCGTCGCGGCGTACGGCGCCTTCCTGCTCTACGGCCGCGACGCACTCGCGGTCCTCGCCGGTGACCCGGCCGGGGCGCCCGTGCGGCGGGTCCGGCTCGGCGCGCCCGTCCACGCCGGCGACCGCACTGTTCTCCTTCCGGGCGTCTACGACGACAATGGCCACGTCGTCCCCCTTCCCGGCCACGCGGGGCACTCCCAGCGGCTGCTCGCCCGAGCCGAGGTGCTGCTGGTCGTGCCGCCCCTCGGGCGGACCCTGGAGGCGGAGGCGATCGAGGTGCTGGACCTGTGAACCCGAGGGAGATCTGATGGCCGACCGGCTCACCCACGTCGACGAGTCCGGCGCTGCCCGGATGGTCGACGTCTCGGCGAAGGACGTGACCACCCGGGTCGCCCGCGCATCCGGCCGGGTCCTGGTCTCCCCGGAGGTCGTCGCGCTGCTGCGCGGGGACGGCGTGCCGAAGGGCGACGCGCTCGCGGTCGCCCGGATCGCGGGGATCATGGGCGCCAAGCAGACCCCGGCGCTGATCCCGCTCTGCCACCCGCTCGCCGTCTCCGGGGTGAAGGTCGACCTTTCCGTCGCCGACGACGCGGTCGAGATCACGGCCACCGTCAAGACCACCGACCGCACCGGGGTGGAGATGGAGGCCCTCACCGCGGTCTCCGTCGCTGCCCTCACGGTCGTCGACATGGTCAAGGCCGTGGACAAGGCGGCCGTGATCACCGACGTGCGGGTCGAGTCGAAGTCCGGGGGCAAGTCGGGGGACTGGTCGCGGTGAGCGAGGGCAGCGGCCTGCCGGCCGTCGTGGTCGTCGCGTCCAACCGCGCCGCGGCCGGTGTGTACGACGACACGACCGGTCCGCTGATCGCCGACGCCCTGCGCTCGTGGGGGTTCACGGTGGGGGACCCCGTCGTCTGCCCGGACGGCGAGCCGGTCGGCCTGGCCATCGCCTCCGCCGTCGACGCCGGCGCGCGGGTCGTGCTCACCACCGGCGGCACCGGCCTCACCCCGACCGACCGGACCCCCGAGGTGACCCAGCCGCTGCTCGACCGCGAGGTCCCCGGCCTGGCCGAGGCGATCCGCGCGGCGGGTGTCGCGAAGGGCGTGCCGACCGCCGTGCTGTCCCGCGGGCTGGCCGGGGTCGCCGGCCGGGCGCTCGTGGTGAACCTGCCCGGCTCGCGCGGGGGAGTGAAGGACGCGCTCGAGGTGCTCGCGCCGGTCGTGCAGCACGCCGTCGAGCAGGTCGTCGGGAGCGACCATTGAGCAGCGGCACGGGGCGTGAGGCGCGGCCGGGGCGCGCGCGGATGGTGACCGGCACGCCCGGGAGGGCGTGGCCCAACGAGCTGATCTCCGGCACCGACCCGGTCGTGCGGCTCCGCCCGATCAGCCGCCGCGACGCGAAGGACTGGCGCTCGGCCCGCCGCCGCAACGCGCTCTGGCTGGCCCGGTGGGACGCGACCGCGCCGCCCGGCTCGGACGCGCGGCCGATGTCGTTCAAGGCGCTGGTGCGGCGGCTGCGCCGCTCGGCCCGCCGCGGCACGACCTTCCCGTTCGTCGTCGAGGTCGACGGCCGGTTCGCCGGCCAGGTCAGCGTCAACAACATCGTCCGCGGGTCGGCGCAGTTCGCCTCCGTCGGCTACTGGATCGACCAGGACTTCGCCGGCCGCGGCATCATCCCGCGTGCCGTCGCGATGGTCATCGACCACTGCTTCTTCACCGCCGGCCTGCACCGCATCGAGATCTGCATCCGCCCGGAGAACACCAACTCGCTGCGGGTGGTCGAGAAGCTCGGCATCCACGAGGTCGGCTACGCGCCGCACTTCCTGCACATCGACGGCGAGTGGCGCGACCACCGGATCTTCGCGGTGACCCGCGAGGAGGCGCCGCGCGGCGTGCTCGTCCGGCTCGACGAGCCGGAGGCCTGAGCCCGCTGCGGCCGCGGGCCGACCGGGATCACACGCGTCACACCAATCAGTTCGTGACACACCGATGCACTTGCGTCCCACTTCGAGCCGGGACTCCTAACCTCTCGGTGTGGACCTGAGCGCACTGATCTTCGTCGCACTGGCGGTGGCCTGGGCGGTCTACCTCGTGCCGAAGGCGCTCAAGTACCACGAGGAGGACTCCGCGAACCGCTCGGTCGACGGGTTCTCCGACCGGCTGCGGGTGCTGGCCCGGCGCGAGCCGGTGTCCGCCTCCGAGGCCGAGCTGGTCACCGCAGGCGGCAAGCCGGCGAAGGCCCAGGAGCCGGCCGACGAGCCGGCGGCGACCATCGACCAGCCGGTCGCCGAGCAGCCCGAGCGAAGCGACGAGGAGCCCGCGGCGCCCACCCCTGCGCCGCGTGCCCCGCGTCCCGACCGCCTGGTCGACCTCACCCCGGAGGAACGGCGCCGCCGCCGTGCCCGGACGGCCGCCGCCCGGCGCGCCGCCGAGCGCCGCCGCCGCGTCTTCTCGACCCTGCTCCTCGCCACCCTGGTCGTCGCCGGCCTCGGCATCGGCAAGGTCATCGCCCTGGCGTGGACCGCGCTCCCCGCCGGACTCCTGGTGCTGTGGCTCGTCGCCTGCCGGGTCATGGTCCGCCGCGAGCGGGCCGTCCGTGCGGCCGCGAGCCGCCGTCGCCGCCGCACCCTCGCCGACGAGGCGATCGCCGCCGAGGACGCCGGCTCCGGAGCAACCGCCGACGAGCCGGCCGCAACCCTCGATGCCGACGACGACACCGACAACACCGACGAGATCCCGGCGATCACCGCCGAGGTGCTCGACGAGGCGCCCGCCGCCGGCGGCTGGACGCCGGTCCCGGTGCCGCTGCCGACGTACGTCGCCAAGGCCCCCGCCGGCCGCACCGTGCGCACCATCGACCTCGACTCCACCGGCGTGTGGAGCTCGGGCCGCAACGAGGCCGACTCCCAGCTCGCCCGCGAGGCCGACGCCCAGCGCGCGCAGGCCGAGGCCGACGCGCAGGTCGACGAGCGCCGCGCCTCCGGCTCCTGACCCGCCCCTGACCGGCCCTTGACCGGCTCCGGGTCGGGTAGGTCCTGCAGGGCGGGGTACCGCCCGGGCATGACGCAGGAGAACGCAGCAGACCGCCAGGAAGCCCAGCAGGCGCGCGAGCAGGAGAAGCGGCAGGCCGACGAGTCGTCGACCGCCGTGTCGCCGGACACCCAGTTCTCCGACCCGGACCAGGTCGGCGACGAGCTGTCGCACGACGACCTCGTCGGCAAGGGGCAGTCGACCGTCTTCGACGACCCGCCCAAGCCGCGGCACAGCTCCGACGTGGATCAGGGACCGAGCGGCTACGACAACCCGCGCCCGCCGGGCACGGCCGACGAGGACCGGAACCCCGAGCAGGCGGAGTACTTCGGCAAGCACCGCGCCGAGAACGCCGACCAGGACGCCGAGCCGCCCACCTCGGGCTACGGCGAGGAGCCGGAGCAGGTCACCAGCCAGGACGACGCGACCGCCCAGACGTCGTACGGCGAGGACCAGGACGCGGCCCCGCCGGACGCGCCCTACCAGCAGCCGTGACCCGCTGACCCGCGCCCCGCCCGGGGCGGGGACCCGGATTCGGCGCCGCCCGAGGGGTGGTGCTACCGTTTCTCCTCGCTTGGGGGTGTGGCGCAGTTGGTAGCGCGTCTCGTTCGCAATGAGAAGGTCAGGGGTTCGAATCCCCTCACCTCCACCAGCACAGCTTGAACCGGCAGGTCGCCTCTGACCTGCCGGTTCTTGCGTTTTCGGCTCTGCTGCGTTGGGACTTCCACGGACGGGATTCACCGCATCGGGCCGTCGCGCTTACCCCCGGCGTACCCCCGGCCTGTGGGGGAGCCGCGGAGAGCCTCCCGGGTGCTCCGCCCGAGGAGGTCTGATGCCTCGGTCTCGGCGTCGGGTTTGGTCGCGGGGCCGCGGCTGGGGTCGTTCAACCGGTCCAGGCCGGCTTGGTCCGCCGAGGTGCCGAGGAAGTGCAGGTAGCGGTTCGTGGTCGCGATCGACTCGTGGCCCATCCACGCCTGCACGGTGCCGGGATCGACGCCGCGCGCCAGCCACAGGCATGCCGCGGTGTGGCGCAGGTCGTGGATGCGCCGGCCACCCGCGGTCTGGTCCCACTTGACCGTGCGCAGCACCGCGGTGCGATGCAGCTGGGCACCGCCGCCGGTGGTGATCAGCAGGTCGGTCGGCTCCTTGCCTTCCGCCATGCGCTGCACGATCGGCAGGACCCGGTCAGCGACCGGCACCCGCCGCCCGCGCCGGCCCTTGGTCGCCTTGACCGCGCCGCCCTCGGTCTGCGAACGCCTTACCAGCAGCCCGGGCGTGGGTACGTCGACCACGTCCTCCACCAGCACGGACCGCGCCTCGCCCCACCGCATCCCGGTCCAGCCGAGCACCAGCAGGACGTCGGCCAGGTGCGGGTCGCGGGCCTTCCAGCGGTCGTAGGTGGCCTCGAGCTCGGCCTCGGTCCACGGCCGCATCTCGGTCGGCTCCTCCGAGGACCGTGGCACCTTCGTCGCGGTCACGGGATTGCGGACGACCGCCTTCTCCCGCGCGCACCAGGCGAAGAACGTCGAGAGGCTGGCGCGGTACCGGACCACCGAGCGCTCGCTGAGCCCGCGCTGGATCAGGGTCTCGAAGGACCGCGCGACTTCCCGCTCGGAGACGGCGCCGACCTGCATCGCCTGCATGCTGGTCGGCACCAAGCGCTGCAGGGCTTGGTCGCTGCGGTACGTCTTCGCCGCGACCGTGAACTCCCGTACGACCAGCCACTCCTCGAGCAGCGTCCGCACCGGCCGGGGGGCCCCTATGAGATCGATCCCGCCGTCGAGCGCAGCCTTCTCCCGCGCCAGCCATTCGCTCGCCTCACGCTTGGTGTCGAACGTGCGGCTCGCGACGAACTGCCGCCCGCTCTTCAACCGAGCCCGGAACCGGCCGCCCGAGGTCTTCTCGATCATGACCGTTGCCGGCTGATGGTCAGGACGCCCGCGCGAGCCACTGCTCGACGTCGCTGCGGCGGTACCGCGGACAGGTCGACGTCATCCACGTCACCCGCGGACCCATCCCACGCTGCCGCCACCGGCACAACGTCGACTCCGACACCCGGATCCACCGCGCCACCTCACTGCTGGTGAGGATCTCCTCCACCGTTTCCATCTGGTCACCTCCGACTCCGAGAGCGGCGACCGCCGCCCAAGACTCCTGACAGTCACCTAAGGAACCGATGGGCGCTCGAGCGATCAGATGTCGGCAGTGAATCTCCTGCAATGCTCAGCCCGCCGGCGATCGACGAAGCGCAAGACAGATCCGTGGTTCCTTCGAACTGCCGGAAAGCCAGCGGCTGCCGATGCGCTGCGGGCTTTCCGCCCAGAAGGGGCTCCGTATCAGAATCGAGGCGAGGTGTTGTCGCCCCTCTAACTTGCGAACGAGATGCGCACGGCCCATTGCCGAGCGAATCTCACTGGCCGACTCGCCGAACCCAATCGCATCTTCCGCTGGGTCGTGTAGTCACCGGATCGCGGCCCCGTCCGGACAGTTGCCTGGCGAGGCGCGGTGCCCGACGCTCGTGGCGCTCAAGCGGTCACGCGCAGGTTTTCGATGACGGCCGCTACGGGCAAGTCGCGGTCACCGAGGCGCCCGGCGAGCTCATGGGAGCGAGGCGCCCACACGTTGGCATGAAGGCGCATGGGTAGGTAAGGAATTGGCGTCGGATCCCAGCTGGCGCGCTGGTGCACGACGGTGCCGTTCACCAGCCAGGAGATGCAGCCTGGGCGCCAGTCGATGCCATACGTGTGGAACTCAGCGGTGGTGTCGAATCCAAGTTCCACCCAGCAAGGTGACCCGCGGTAGCCGTAACTCGATGCCGTGCCGTCATCGCCAGGATTGAAGTAGACGTTCGTCAGCATCCGGGTGGGATGAGAGCCGATGAATTCGATGTCGATCTCTTGGCGCGGCGTCGCACGATGAAGGAAGAAGCCAGTGACGACTCCCGGCCCCGGAGCAGGTCTGATGCTCGCCTCGAACCGTCCATGGGTGAACCAGTCGGTGGAAGCGACCGCGCCGGATCGGTATGGGCGGTGCCCCCGATTCTCAAGTTCGAGCTGGAGGTGGAGTCCGTCCGGGTGGTGTCGGACGTTTGTTCGGCTGAATGAAGCCAAGTTTCCGGGAAACGTCTCGGCGAGTGCCGTAAGAGCCGGTGTCGGTTGGTTCATCGATGCGTCGATGCGCGGTGATCCAGCAGGAGGTGGTGCATTGCCCGTATGCAGCAGCGGCCGCCAGTCGCTGCTGGGCGGCAACACCCAGGGCGTGTCGTCGCGGTCGAGAGCCGCGCGTTTAGGCTGCTGCCCGCCTACCTCGCGGCCTTGCCTGATGTCCGCCCTGAAGGTTGCTGCAGTACTCGACTGGATGACCTTACCGACACTGACACCGACGTCTGCGCTGGCGCCCCAAGGCGCCCTTACCCGCGCCTCTGGGCGCGCATCACGGAAGATGCCGAAGGCTCGCGGCACCCCGGCGGGGTAAGGGTCGGCGGGCACATCGACGCCCAGCAGTCTGCATATCGGTGGCCAGGCCGTGGACGCTGCGCTCTCGATCACCACCGCTCGCTGCGGTCCGAGGTGTGCGGGACTCAGGTCAGACGGCACCGCCGCGTCTTGCTCGACGACGACGACCGCGGTCTCGTCGGCCGAAATCAGGGAGAGAGTCGTCGGGTCCAGTGGTGCATCAACGAGGGCGTCAAAGGTTTGGAGTGCTTGCCGCAGGTCTTGCGGGTTGAGCGGCTGCTCGTCTCCGTCGAAGGCACGGACCCGAAGTCCAAGCATCGAGAGTGCCATGGCGAGGCCTTCCACCTCTCCGCCGCAGCTCCACCCGAGCACCGGGCCCGTGCGCGGTACGCCGGGATGGGTGAGTTCGCGCTCCGCGTCGACGATCCCGGCGCGCGCCAAGTACGGCAATATGGAGTACGCGTTGCTAGAGACTACGTCGTTCCGCTGTGCGAGCGCGGGTGTCGCCAGCGCGAACGCGTCGAGATTGTCCAGCTGATAGTTGATCCACAGGTCGACAGGCCCAACGACGGGCATAGCACGGAGCAGCTCTGCGGCTCCGCTACGGGACAACACGTAACCCGACAGGAACCAGAGGCCTCGTTTCGGGCGAAACACCGACCTTGTGACCTTATGGTGCTGCACATCGGGGTCGGCGACGGCGTATGAGAGGTACAGCAGTTGCGGGCCCTGCCGACCAGCCGAGTGGGAAACGGCGTCGCGCCAGCCGTTGTCGATCGCCGCCCTCGCGCCAGGGCGGAACCACACGTCATCTTCCAGCACGAGGACGTGGTCGTCAGCTCCTGCAGCGATCGTCTTCCACACTTCGATGTGCGAGCGGGCAACGGCCACTTCCTGTCTGGTCATTCGCACCGGCTCATTCGGCTCGAAGGAGTCGGCAAGTCGGGCGTCCGGCTGCACGTACAGCTGGTCGCCGACGCGGTACGTGACGTCGACGTCGGCGGTGGCTGCAACTGCACGACCGTCACGGGCGTCCACAGCTGAGAGTCTGCGCGTCATCGTGCTCATGGGCGCACCGTCAGCTGTTCGGAACCGACCCACTTCGCGAATCAGGAGACGCCACCGGGCCGGTTGCCGCTTCAAGTTGATGACAATGACGGCGTTGATCTGGTCGGAGCGGTCCCCGAACGCTCGGAGCCGTCCAGCCGGAAGGGCAGTCGTCAGGCGGCGCCAGACACGGAACACTTGATGGCGCGACGGCCGCAGGGCATCGTGGATGTTCATCCGTCGCGAACCTGCCGCTCGGTGCTGGCGAAATCCCAATTCCGCCAGTTGCGGCCGTCGTGGCGATACCCGAGATTCCAATTTGGAAGGGCGGTTGATTCCCAATCAAACAGGAGGTCGAGGCTCAGGCGGCGGGCAGCAATCAGGTCATCGTGGGCATGTGCGGCGAGCGCCGCTGTTAGATTGCCCGGGCCGGTGGTGGACTGGATCTCACATACGCGAGTCCGATCGAGAAGCATCCGCGTGGCCCGGGCGAGTGCACGCCGTAAGACCGGGTGACCCGGGGGCGCTGCAATTGGATTGTTGTTGATATAGAAGATGCGCCGCGGGTCTGGGCGCTCCAAGAGACCGGATTCAGTTGCCGCAACCATAGTGGCTCCCGGAATGTCATAACACAGTGGTTGTAGTTTCAGCGTGTTGTCACGGAACACTCGTCGCCAGCCGTCGTCGAGCAGCACGTCGTCGGCGTCAACATAGAAGCCACCCTCGGCAAGGACGAAGCACATTCTCAGGTAGTCGCTGCGCATCGCAGGATGCTCACACCGAGCGAAAGCGGCGACCTGCGGCGATCCATAATGGTGAGCGATGTAGGTCGCGGCTGTTTCGTCGTCGAACATCCGAAAGGTCACGCCCTCCTTGCGCAAGGGAGCCCAACTGTCGAGACAAGCCTGGACGTCGGCAGGGACGTGTCGCGAGTCGTGCCAGAAGCGAACGAGCGTGCGCGGTATCGAAGAACTGCGGGCGGCGTGTGCGTGACCGGTCGCGTCTGGTCCTCTCGTTGACTGCTGGAAACGCAGCGATGTGCAGGCCAGTTGACGAATGAACTCTGACCTCAGGTCGTCATCCTCTTCAAACCCGTCCGGAAACGGCGCGTTCGTCGTGGGGTTGATCGGTGGCAGGTCGGTCCAGGGCGCGGCGCTGGCGTGCCCGATCGAGTGGGCGCGAGGCTCGTCGCTCAACTGAGGAATTCCCGCCTATTCGCCCGATACGCCGCATACCGCTCCGACTTTTTGAGGAGATAGGCACGACCCTCGACGACGAACCCATCAAGCCCGTGCGCGGAGGTGTAATCGGCCAGGTCTCGTAGGTTGTTGACGAAGCCCTTGCCACTAAAGTTCAGCGACGTATTGCACAAGACGCCGTACCCGGTGCGCTGCTTGAACTCAACGAGCAGGTCGTGCAGGGGGGCGTTCGATGTAGATGTGACAGTTTGCAATCGCGCGGTGCCGTTTACATGAGTGACTGCGGCAAGCGCGTCGGTGGTCGCGCGATAGGTGTAAAGCATGTAGGGGCTAGCGTCCGTGCAGCCGAACCACTGCGCGGCGTCGGATTGCAAGCAAACAGGTGCGATCGGTCGGAACTGCTCGCGCTGTTTGATGTTGTTGAGGCGGACCCGGGTCGCGTCGTCGAAGGGAGCCGCGAGGATGGATCGGTTGCCAAGGGCACGTGGACCGATCTCGTACCGCCCGTTGACCCATCCCAGGATGAGTCCGCGCTCGAGCATGGTGGCAACCTCCGCAGGGATAACGTCGCGGACGTCGTAGCTACTGAGGTCAGTGGTTGCGCTGGTGTCGAACGGCAATCCGGAGTAGACGTCCCACTCAATCTTTGCGTTCCCGGTGCAGTGCCACTGCGCGTCGATCGCAGTTCCAATCGCCGAGCCGGAGTCGTTAGCGACAGGAGGAACGAAGACGTCGGAAAAGATTCCGCTTTCGCGCCACTTAGTGTTCCAATCACAGTTCAAACCACAGCCGCCGGTGACGATGAGAGGCCACCCTTGACGAAGGTGCGATGCGGCGAACTGATGAAAGGTTTCGAAGATCCGATCGCTATAGATTCCAGCGAAGTTGCGAAATTCGACGTCTTCGACACCAACGTTGTAATGTACTGAAGATTCGAGTTCTTGGTACAGGTCCCAGCGCACGTCGCGCGAGGACAGAAGGAACTCGATGATCTTTTCCTCATCGCCGGTTGGTGTTTTGCGCTGGGAGAAGGATGCGAGCGCCATGAGCTTGCCTGCATCCGATAATCTCGAGAAGGGCGCGTCTTTCGGGAAGGTGGGGTCTGCCAGCCCATAGATGGAGGCGTAGCGATTGCCCGGTTGATTTAGCACGTCGGCAACGCGTGTGATGACGACATCGGAGTCGATCTCGTAGAACGCACCGATCTCACCCTCCCAAACTAGCGCGTAGCACGGCTGACCCTGAGGAAACGGCGACATCCCGTATCCGCACATTAGATGTGACCGTTCGTGCGACGACGAGAAGTAGCGGACTGCTTTCCCTAGGAAGCGCCGGTCCTCGTGGTGGACATCGTCCGGACCGATGCCTCTGTAACCGACGTGTGCGGGGGTGCCGGTCGGGCGGGCTTCGCGTGGCCACCATCCCCCGACGGCTAGCACGTCTGGCGTTTCGTCCAGTCGAGTGAACGCGTCCATGAGTTCTTTACTGCCGACCGGCGTGTGACGCCAGTTCGAGTCCTTCTCGGCCTCCACCGCGACAGTGAGGCGACCCGCTCGAAGTTGAACGACGGCGCCATCGTGGCCTGGGTTGTATCCGACAACGTCCACGAAAGACCCCTTTGCAATCTGCTCCGAAGTACGGCGCCTTCGACAGAGCCACCGTGGCTCTCACCAGCGGCGCGGAGTCGCGTCTCCGTTCGCCCAAACACTAATAGTAGAAAAGTTGCGTTCTGCCCAGCAGGCGCGGCATGTCGGGGGATATGACTTCCCCTCACCCAGCCGTGGGTTCCGGCATGGCCATCGGGGCCGTAGCAGCCACTTTGCTGGGTCTCCGTCCAGCGGCGTGTGAACGGACGGGATCGCTGTCCGCGCGCAGCTCATGCTGCGCATTGTGACCGCGGAGCCGCGATGTGCCGCGTGCCGTGCGTCGAGCCGTCGCCGGTCGCCCCCACCCCCTGGTGGGTGGGAGGTTCTTAGGGCTTCACCGTTTCCATCGCGCACGGCTTATCAGCCTTGCAGACAGCTGCGCGCGTCCTAAGAATTCTTTACACCGAAGGGAACGTGAACGCTCGGAACCAAGCTCTGCGTTCCTTCGAGGTGCGACATCTGGTCATCGAAAAATATGTGTGGCTTCAAAATCTCCAGCACCGCGCTCTTTTCCCAACCACCGAGGAAGAATCCATCGTTCACGCGCAGACCCCACGACTTCAATGACTTGATTGCTCGGGCGTATGCCGGAGCGTTCCGGGCTGTCACAATTGAGACAAAAAGCCGACGCGAGTAAGTGTCGTCATCTTTCGTTCTGGCGTCCTCGAGATCCTGGATACGGTTGATAGCCGCAAGTAGGTCCTTCATGGGGCCGGGCGGCAGGGGCACCTCCGCCATCGTCGTCTCGTGCTCGTGATAGCCCTTTATGCCCTCGGCGACATACACCCGCTCTGCAGAGTCATCAGCAAGAACCGCGTCGAAGTCGAACGCGATCCGCAGATCGCGGTCGTAGGGATCGTCCGCCTCGAGGTCGGCAACGGACCCAACTACCTGTCCTGCCGGGAATCCGAGCTCGGTAGCCTCTGCGACGTCCTTCGGGTTCGCCGATAGGAACAGCTTCATTCCGAAAGCCGGCATGTACTTGTAGGGGGACCTTCCCTGCGTGAAGACGGCCCGCGTCATCGGGAGGTCGTGCGTCTCGATGGAGCGCATGACTCGAGCCCCGGTCTCCGGGTCGTTACGCGAAAGCACGATGACCTCAACAACTGGAGACGGACCCGGGGCGAGGTCGTTCAGGCCGAGCAACCTACGGATGAAAGGAAACGCGATGCCGGGAGCGAGCTGCTCCTCGTACTTCGTCTCTTGGAAAGACCGGTACTCGTCCTCTCCGTACTCTTCGAAGACGGCATGCGACTCGGTCAGGTCGAAGAGGGCACTCGAAGCCACGCCTATTACGAGGGTCTCTGACCAGTTCATAGCCACGACGCCACCGTACGAGTTCCGGCCGCTCCTCGTGGACAAACTCGACCGAACCAAAGCCCACCGCCGACACGGGCGTCCGACGGCAGCGACCGACGCGCGCGGCGAAGGTGCGTCCTTCCGCCGTTATTGCCCGTGCTGATAGCGCGCCTGCAGGCTCGAGTCCCGAACTCCGAACGGAGAGAAGTCCAGCTCGGTCAGCATCGGGCCGAGGATCCCTTCGAGGGCTACAACGTCCCTCAACGTGAGTTGCGCGTACCCGCGCAGGAGCTTGCTGAGGCGTCCGGCCGTGATCCCGGAGCGCTCTTCCAGCCAGGACTTCGAACGCCCGAGCCGCTCCAAGCGATCGGTCGTCTCGACCACGAAGTGGTGCTGCAACTCGGCCGCCCGTGCGCTCGCGTACGCCGCGGGCGTCGTCGGCTGGACCCAAGTGACGTCGCCGGGCCGGCCGAACACGACCGGCTCCTCGAGAAGGTCCCGGGGCATGGTCGAGGGAGGCTTCGGCACCGGTCCAACATACGGCGCGAAAGTCGTCGATTCGGGCCTGTGGATGGCGATGGACGACCGGGGGTTCCGGCGTATCTTCCATTTATGGAAGAAAGTATGGAGCGCGAGGTTGACGCCCTTCCCGGGCGAGTGGTGGCGCGCATGACGATGACCGGGCACGCGATCCGGTGTGGTGAAGGCTGGTTCGCGCTCGTTGAAGAGCTCGATCGGGCGCTGGCGGCCCTCGATCCTGGCTATCACCTCTTCGCGATTGCCCGCACCGGGGGCGAGCTCGTTTTCGATGCCGCGCTGTCGTCCCCAGAACTTGCCAATCGTTTAGCTGCGATCGTCGGGTCGGCCTCCGAAGTTGCGAGCAGGACTTGTGAGGTCTGCGGGGAACCTGGCGAGAGGAGCGCGATCCAAGGCTTGATCGAAGTGCTCTGCGCCGAACATCGAGCCGCCGCCGAAGCAGCCGAACGGCGGCATCGAGCACCGCCGTACTGACCGATTCGCCGGACGAGCGGCCGGTGCTTCGGCTTCCATGGTGCAAAGCTCGAGGAGGTCAGATGCGCTCGTTCCAGCCCTTCCCGCGGCGCGAACTGAAGCGATTGCGGCGACGGTGGCTGCGCCGGAACTGGGGGATTGTCGCGTTCCTGCTTGTGGGGTTCGCCCTCATGGCGGCGCTGGTGTCTTTCGGGGTAGCAATGACTGGTCTGGCCGGCCGCTGGTACGTCATTGGCGTGTTTCACGCCGGTCTGTTGGCCGCGGCGCTTCATCTAGTGAACTCCGCGTTCCTCGCCCACGAAGCGAGCGCGGTGTGGCAGCTGAGGGGCGCGTGGGGTGAGGAAAACACGCGCTCGGAGTTGCAAAGGGCGAAGCGGCGGCGGCTCGTCTGGGGGTGGGTCGACAGCATCACGCTGCAGGGTGGCGACCTCGACCACGTGGTGGTCACGCGCTCGGGTGGCATCGTCGTGCTGGACTCCAAGTGGCGCAGCTCGATCGACGCGGACGCTGTTGTGGAGATGACCGCATCCGCGAAGAAGGCAGCAATCAGGGCACAGGGGCTCGCCAGATCCATGCTCAAGTCAGAGCGCGGAGCGAAGCATCGGGCACGCGCGCAACCGGTGAACGTTGAGGCGGCCGTGGTGCTGTGGGGAGCAGCGCGGGAGATGGTGAAGGACGGCCGAGAGATGGACGGGGTGCAGTTCGTGGATGGTCGCAAGCTGGTCGACTGGCTCCGCAGACTCGACGGGCCACCAGTGCCTTCGGACGCAGCCAAGGACCTGCTCGAGCAACTGACGGCGTACCGCACGACCGCTTTCAAGGCAGCCGGACTTCGGGAGGCAGAGCGTGCCTAAGGGTGGCTGTGCGCAGCCAACCTCACCCGACGAAACGTCCGCCAGTTTGTTCACCGAAGCCAGCGGCTCCCCGTGTTCGGTCGACGGAGGCGAGCGATTTCGTCCGCGACCGAGCTCCACTTCGCGTCCACGAGCTCGCCCCGAGCGCTGCGGTCGTTGAGCTCTCGGAGGACGCGTCGGCAGGCACTTGGGGAGTCGAGAACGGCGCTGACGTGTCGCTCGATGCTCACCGGTTCGGTGACATAGGTGATCGCTGTGTGGCCCGCTTGAGCAGCTCGGCGTTCCTCGGATGCAAGCCTCCGGCAGGCACTGCTGCACCACCGCTGCGGGCGTCCGGGCTTCGGTCGATCCGAGACGAAGAACGGTCGGCCGCATCGGGGACAGGCCTTCTCGATGATCACTGGTTCCGCTCCTGGTCCAGCGACCATTCGAAGACCGTGGCCACCCGCCAGCGCAGGTGCTTGCCGATGCGGAATCCCTTGGGTCCGCGTCCTCGGCTGCGCCAGGCGTAGACGGTCTTGACGGGTACTCCGAGGTACGCCGCCACGTCGGCCGCCGTCCACAGGCGCTCGCCAGCCGGGTGGCGTTGCAGGTTCGCGGGAGCGGTCGGCTGAGGTGGGGGAGCAGCCTCAGGGCGTGGTCGCGTGCGGCGGCGTGTCGGTATCGGCTCCGGTGTGGGTTCGTCCCAGAGGGCTGGTTGTTCAAGGGCGTGCTCGCTGTCGCTCATCGCGTGCCTGTCTTGATCCCGTGGGTGCTGGTTGCACCCCTCCTGGTCTCCTAAGACATCGCCAGTCTCTTGAGCGATCATTGCGCGGCGGGAACTTTCGCCGGCAAAGGGGGACGCGGCAGCTCCGCATGCTGTCAGGCATTACGCCGGATGTTTCCGCGCCGAGAATGCAAGAGGTGTGTGGGACTTGGAAGGCCGCGGAATCTGGGGCAGCTGAGGCGCGTTGCTGACGGACGTTCGACGGGTTCGGGCTGGCTTGGGTCGACGGGTCTGGCTGGCTGGACTTGGGCAAGGGCCGCGGTCGGGCGTCACTGTCCCTGCCGGGTGAGCTGGCCTCTTGGGCCTTTCGACATTCGACGCTGGCGCGGCAGGAGTGGCGACGCCCCGCGATCGGCTTGCCGCAATGAAGAGGCTTTAGCGGCACCATCTGGCTCACGCTCACGCCCGCTAGGGCGTGTCTCCTCAGTCGCGAGCCAGTTGGCAATGTCTTGTAGGACGCGGCCCCTAGGTAGGCGGTCGCGAGCTTGTCGTAGCGGATGGCACGCAGGGCCACGCTTTGTCACCCTGCAGAGCGTCAGGACAGGTCGCCGGGCGGGCGGGCCAGGGCCGTTTGTCCACTGTCAAGGGACCGTAGGAACTGACCGGTTATGGACATGAATCCTGCCCACTGGCGGTCACGCGATCTGCCACGGTGGACAGATCTGCCCAAGGGGGCTGCGGCCACCACCGACCGGGTGTGCGCCAACCACTGGACCGTGAGCCCGGGGCACTGTAACCAGTGCGGGCCGCGCTCGCAGTCCCGTTCTTGAGGAAAGTGCCGGTGGTATACAAGACTATATAGCGAAGCTATAGTGGGGACATGTCTCATCCGTATACCGAGCTCAAAGGCCGTGCGCTCGGCCTCCTTGTCGTGATCTGCGCGGCGTTCTTCCTCGACGCCCTCGACGTGTCGATGCTCAACGTTGCCGTGCCCGACGTCGGAGCGGCGCTGCACATGACCAGCTCGCTGCCGTGGGTAGTTGCTGGCTACGTGCTCGGGTTCGGCGGAGTGCTGCTGTTCGGCGGCCGCGCGGCCGACATCTTCGGGCGTCGACGAGTTCTACTGACCGCGCTGGCTGGGTTCGTCTTCATGTCGGCCCTGGGCGGCCTAGCCTGGAACGCCGAGGTCTTGATTGCGACTCGATTCCTCAAGGGTGTCGCTGCGGCATTCACTGCACCCGCGGCCCTCTCGCTCCTGACAGCCAGCTTTGCCGAAGGCCCGGCACGCAACCGCGCATTGTCCTTCTACACCGCCACCGGGTCGGCCGGCTTCACCCTCGGCCTGGCCTTCGGCGGGCTGCTGACCGAATGGAACTGGCGTGCGGTCTTCTTCATGCCCGCCGTCGCTGGCTTGCTCACCCTGATCGCGGGCTATGTCCTGATCGACCGCGACCAACCGCAGCGTCGGCGCGGCCACCTTGACCTCGCGGGCGCCCTGACCGTGACCGCCGCCATGATGTCGATCGTCTACGCACTCACTACCGGCCCCGAGAGAGGCTGGGGCAGTCCAGGCACCTGGGCGTTCTTCGTCGCTGGGACCGTGGCACTGGTCGTCTTCGTGATGGTCGAGCGCACGGTGAAGGTCCCGCTGATCCCACTGCACCTGTTCACCTCGTGGCCGCGCATCCGCGCCAACCTGATCGCCCCCGGCCTCGTGGGCGGTTGGGGCGCCGCCCAGTTCCTGCTCACCCTCTACATGCAGGACACCCGTGGCTGGACGCCGCTCCAGACCGCAGCGGCGTTCTGGCCGTGCGGCATCCTCGGGCTCTTCTTGGCGCCCTATGTTGCCCGACTAATCGCGCGCATCGGCCTGCTCGGCGTCATGAGCCTGGGACTAGGGCTCAGTGTCGGCTCCTACGCGCTGCTGCAGCTCATTGAGGTGGGCAGCCCCTACTGGAGCGGCCTCTTCCCTGTCTTCGCTCTCATCGGCCTCGCCTTCACCCTGGTCTTTGCCACTGCCTCGATTACCGCCACCGCGGGTGTCCCCGCCGAGGAGCAAGGCATTGCTGGCGGTGTGTTGCAGACCTCGATCCAATTCGGCACCGCCCTGATGCTCGCCGTGACCGCCGCCGTCTACACGAGCAACCTGGATACATCCGCGGGCCCGATCGATCAGGTCGACGCCTACCGCGCCGGCTGGTGGGTGCCGCTCATCGTCGCCATCGCCTGCCTGACCCTCGCGGTTGCAGGGCTCCGACGCACACAGGAATCACGCGAAGACGTCATCGAACGAGTAGCTGCATGACGGCCAATGCCTACAACCCAAATCAACTGCCCGACACCGTACGCGTAGACACACAGGCGCACCGCGATCGAGACTTCGACCTCGCCATAGCGTCAACGCAGAGACAGCGGTCATCACCGACGACGGCAGAAGTGCACCGGCCGTGCTGCCATTCGCGATTGACTCGAGCGAGCAGCCAGCGACGGGACTATACCGAGGAGTGCGTCACCGAAGAGCAGCTCATCGAAAATGAGTGGGTCGCCGCGAGCCATCTCGAAGGCGACTCTCCTGGCGGCCGCCCTCGCCCAGGCCGAGGAACTCCGCTTCGGCCGAGGTCCATGGGCGCGGTCGCGGCTTGGTGTGACGAGACGGTCACCTGCGCGGGCGACGCGACTGCGGAGGCTCGCCAGATGACGGCGGGCCGAGCAGCGGCGATCGCTTTCGGCCCGCGGGACGGGGGAGTGGCTGAAGTGGTGGTGGGACGGGGTGAGAGGTCGATCGCGGGGGACCTCGCGCGGTCGGGCGCACGACGGCTTCCCCAATCTGGCGACCACGACGGTGTTGCTCACCGATCTCGAGTCGCACGGTTCGGTTGCGATCTGCCCGGCGATGTAATCGGCAGTTATGTAGACATTTTAGCCGACTCTGACTATGTTCGGATCATCTGACGTGAATGAGGAGAACGCCATGCGCACCCCGTTGACCGTTGCCTTAGGGATCGATGCCCCACTCGTTGGCTTCAATCGCTCGCCTGAGGTCGTTGCAGCGGTGTCGCGCGCGGGAGGACTGGGCGTGCTGGCTGCGACGCAGTTCACGCCCGATCAGTTGGACGAGCAGCTGAGCTGGATCGCGAACAACACCGACGGCCGACCCTTCGGAATCGACCTTCTGGTTCCCTACCGTCAGATCAAGGTGGACGATCATGACAGGTCCGCTGCGCTGCGGTCCCAGATCCCCACGGAGCACGCCGAGTTCGTCGACGGCATGCTCAACAAGTACGACGTCCCGGAATTGGCCGACGCCCCCGACCGCGGCGCAATGATCGCCGAGAACCTCACCCCTGAGGGGGCCGAGGCGCTCCTGGAGGTCGCGTTCTCTCACCCGATCAAGCTGGTTGCCAATGCTCTCGGGCCACCGCCTCCGCATCTCGTCGAGCGCGCTAAGGCGCACGGCGTCTTGGTCGCTGCCCTGGTGGGCCAGCGTAAGCACGCCGTCCGCCAGATCGACGCGGGCGTCGATGTGCTGATCGCACAGGGCACCGAGGCAGCCGGCCACACCGGCAGCATCGCGACCATGGTCCTGACGCCGGACATCGTCGATGCCGCGGAGGGGCGCCCAGTGCTGGCCGCCGGCGGCATCGCCTCCGGACGCCAGATGGCGGCCGCCCTGGCGCTCGGGGCGCAGGGGGTGTGGACCGGATCAGTGTGGCTGTCCACCCGCGAGGACATCACGCCGATGGACATCAAGCAGAAGTTCCTGGCGGCGGACTCGGCTGACACCCTGCGGTCCAGGACCCGGACGGGAAAGCCCTGCCGCCAGTTGCGCTCGAGCTGGCACGACGAGTGGGACGCCCCCGACGCGCCTACCCCGCTACCGATGCCGCTGCAATCCATGTTGGTGCACCCCGCCTGGCAGCGGATCGATGCTGCTTCGGGAGCTGGCCAGGAAGGTGCCCGCAGGCTGCAGTCATTCTTCATCGGCCAGGTTGTCGGCTCCTTCACGGAACTCCGTGGGGCGGAGGAGGTTGCGCGGACGATGATCGCCGAGTGCGACTCCCGGTTGCGTGAGTTGGCAGGACTCGTGGGGACCGGCGGCTGAGGGTGCAGATGCGCCGGCTCGGCAGCAGCGGACCGATGGTGTCCCGCCTCGGGCTCGGGCTCCTCACTTGGGGCACGCAGACCCCGGTCGATGAGGCCCGTGACCAACTCACCGTCTTCCTGGAGGCCGGCGGGACGCTGGTCGACACCGCCTTCGCCTATGGAGGTGGCGCCTCGGAGGAGACGCTCGGTAGCCTGCTGCGCAGCGGTTTCGCCCGGGACGACCTGGTCATCGCCACGAAGGCGGGGCTCGCGTACGACGATCGTGAGGTCCGCCGCACGGACACCTCGCGCGAATACCTGTTGAGTTGCCTGGACCGCTCGCTGAACCGCCTGGGCGTCGACCATGTTGATCTCTGGCAGGTCCATGTCTGGTCCGAGTTGACCCCGGTCGAAGAAACGCTGTCCGCACTGGATGAGGCGGTGCGATCGGGCCGTGTCCGTAGCGTCGGCGTGTCCAACTGGTCGTCCTGGCGCTCGGCCCAGGCCGCGACGCATCAGACGCTCACCGCGGGGGCGCCGCTGGTCTCGACCCAACTCGAGTACTCCCTGCTCAACAGGAGCATCGAGAGCGAGGCCCTGCCGGCCGCCCAGGCCCTGGGGATGGGGGTGTTGCCGTGGTCGCCGCTGTGCCGTGGAATCCTGACCGGCAAGTACCGATCAGGTGTCCCGGCCGGCTCGCGGGCTGCCGGTTCGGGTGTGCTCGCAGACGCGGTCGGCAACTACCGCGATGAGCAGTCGGTCGCGATCGTGGATGCGGTCATCTCGGTCGCCGAGGAGGTCGACTGGTCCCCGCTAGAGGTGGCGCTGGCGTGGGTCCGCGACCGTCCCGGTGTGACGGCGCCGATCGTCGGCGCCCGCACGGCCCGCCAGCTCGAGGCCGCGCTGGCCGTTGAAAGCTGCGAGCTGCCCGCGCGGTTCGTCGCGCGGCTCGACGAGCAGTCGACCCGACGTCGCTGACGCTGCTCGCCGTCACTCGCCCTCACGTCTAACGACGACCCCGGCGGCCTGCTCCTGCAGCGCCCAGACCGCCACGGACTTGAGGTCCTCGAGACCTTCCTCCAGGGCGCGGACGTACATCGACTCGGCAAGCTTGGACAGGGGCATGTCCACGCCGATCGCCTCGGCGAGGCTCGTCGCGAGGGCTACGTCCTTGCGGGCCAGGTCGAGGCCGAAGGTCATCTGCGAGAAGTCTCCTGACATGATCACCTTGCCGATGATGGTCTTGAGGACTTGTCCTTGGCCGTAGGCGCCCGCCAGCATCACCTCCAGCAGGGCGGGCGCTTTCACCCCGGCCTTGACGCCCAGCGTGAATCCTTCAGCCAGAATGGGCACGCTGACCAGGCTGACGAGGTTGTGAACGATCTTCGCGACATTGCCGCTTCCGATGCCGCCGACGTGGATCACCGTGCCCAGGGGGTCCAGCAGGCCGGAGTACTCGTCCAGGAGGCCTTCGTCGCCGCCGACCAAGAGTGCCAGCGTGCCCGCCCGAGCGCCCTGCGCGCCTCCGGAGACGGGGGCCTCCAGACAGCGAATCCCTCGCTCGGCCAGGGCGGAAGCGAGTCCTTCCAGGACCTCGGGTGAGTTCGTCGACAGGTCGACGAACAGGGAGCCGGGCTGCATTCCCGCGGCGAGGCCGCTGTCGCCGACGACGAGAGCCTCGACTTGTGCGGGGCCGGGCAGAGACGTCATCACGACCTCAGCACCGACGATGGCCTTGCTGACCGAGGTGGCTGACCTCGCGCCGAGGGCAACGAGCGGTTCCGCGGCCTCGGGCCGCCTGTCGAAGACGGTCACCTGATGTCCGGCGTCGACCAATCTCGAGGCCATGGCGGCGCCCATGTTGCCCAGTCCGATGAAGGTGATGCGGCGACGGGGCGACGCAGTCGCGGAGACGTCCATGTCTTGTCCTTGCTCGATTGTGGTGGCGCTACCGCGGAGCGCGGCTTAACGCCCCTTCCATTCGGGCGACCGGCCCTCGGCGAACGCTCGCTTGCCCTCAGAGGCGTCCTCGCTGAGCAGGAGTTGTGCCAGCTCGCGCCGTGCGATGTTCCAGGACTGCTCCTCGGCCGCGAACTGCCCGTCGATGATGCTGCGTGCCCCTCGCTTGGTGGCGGCCACGGCGAGGGGGCCGTTGCGCGCGATCCGGGCGGCGAGCTCCAAGGTGGCGGGGAGGAGGTCCTCCGGTTCGACAACCCGGTTGACCAAGCCCCAACGAAAAGCGGTCTCGGCGTCGAAACGGTCACCCGTCAACAGCAGCTCCATCGCGATCTTCGCGGGGATTTGGGCCGGCAGGCGCAGTGCGCCTCCAGCGGCAGCATGGAGGCCGTGGGTGACCTCCGGCAGCCCGAAGACGGCGGTGCTGCTGGCGACGGCCAGGTCGCAGGCAAGCAGTATCTCCGTGCCACCGCCCAGCGCGAAGCCGTTGACTGCGGCGATCAGTGGGGTCGAGATCGCGTGGTTTGTGATGCCGGCGAATCCCCACCGCATCGCGAGCTCGGGGTCGGGGTGGTGGACAGACTCGCCGCGAGCCGCTGCCCTGAGATCGGCGCCGGCGCAGAACGCGGCGGAGCCGGCCCCAGTCACCACGATCGCCCGGACATCCGGGTCGCCGTCTGCACACTCCAATGCCTCGCCCATCGCCACTGACAGCCGCTGGTTCACCGCGTTGCGAGCCTCGGGTCGGTTGATGGTCAAGACGAGGACATGACCATGCCGCTCGCCGAGGAGCTCTTCGATGATGGGAATCACGCCCTTCTAATGTGCATGCGTTTATGCATGCAGAACTATTCTGGCAATGCTGCGGCGTCTCCGCAAGACCAAAGTGACGATCAAATCGTAGACATTCCTGTCTGCATCTGGTGTAGTAGGGAGTGCCACCCTCAGGCCCGTGAGTCGGCACACCGCCCCAAGTACCGGGAACACCGTTGACGCCCTCCGACGAGCCCACTCTGAGGCAACCTCTGTGGCGACCGTCGAGTCCTTGCGGCCCGGTGGTCATCTCGAAAGGAAAGACAAAGTCGTGACTGGTAGTTCGCCGACACTCGTTGAGGATGTTGCCCGCCTCTTCGCCGCAGATCCTGCTCTGCTCGAGGATCCCTATCCGCTCTACCGGCGCATGAGGCACGAGGCACCCGTCCTGCAGCTCGACCGCATGGTGGTGGTCTCGCGGCACGAGGACGTGCTGGCCGTGCTGAAAGACCCCGCTACCTTCTCGTCACGGCGCAACACCGGTTCCATCATCGAGGCTCGCGCGGCACAGCTCGACGCCGCTGGGGTGGAGAAGCTTCGCGCGATAGTCAGGACCCAGGGCATGGCAATGACGGAGAACGATGACCCGGAGCACGCCCGGTTGCGCGGCCTGGTTAACCACGCCTTCACTCCCCGCCGCGTCGGGGCGATGCGCGACGACATCCAGGCACTCACCGACTCCCTGTTGGCCAGAGCCGACGATGCTGGAACTTTGGAGGTTGTCGCCGACCTCGCCTTCCCCTTGCCCCTTCGCGTCATCGTGCAGATGTTCGGCGCACCGTTGGAGGACTGTGACGACATCCGGCGTTGGTCTGAGGTCATCGCCGTTGCCTTCGGCACGGAGTACTCAAATGTCGATGAGGCGTACAAGGCCCTCGTGGAGTTCTCCGACTACATTGTGAACTTGGTTGAGGGGCGCCGGCGCGAGGGGCCGAAGCCCGATCTGATGTCGATCCTGTTGGGAGACGAAGGGGGACAGGCGCAGAGCGACGAGGAGATCGTCGGCTTCTTCGTGCGAACACTGTTCGCCGGCCATGAGACGACGACCAACGCCATCGGCAACAGCCTGGTCGCATTGCTGCAGCACCCCGAGCAGCTCGAGCTGATCCGCGAGTCGCCACGTCGTTATCGCACCGCGCTCGACGAGTTGCTGCGGTTCCGCACCTCGGTGCACGCGATCCACCGTGTGGCCGCCGAGGACACCGAGCTTCGAGGCGTCCCCATCGCCAAGGGGCAGAGCGTGCGACTGATGCTCGCCTCGGCCAACCACGACGAGGAGGCCTTCGCGAACCCCGATGAGCTCGACCTCGACAGGTCCGACGAAGCGCGGCCGCTCAGCCTGGGGTTCGGTGTACACACATGTATGGGTGCCTGGCTCCAGCGGCAGGAGGTCGAGGTCGCGATCTCGTCACTGTTGAGCCGCTATCCCCGCATTCGCCTCGAGAACGACGTCCGGCGGCGGCCCAACTTCTTGCACGCCGGCTACGAGGAGATCCAGCTGTCCCTGCGCTAGCAGGCACCTGAAGCACCAGCGCGTCCGTTGGAAGGAGCTACTGACCATGCCGCTCACCGGAATCAAGGTTCTTGACCTCACGCTCGCTCGGGCGGGGCCGACCGCGGTACGCCAGTTCGCCGATCTCGGTGCGACGGTGGTTCGGGTCGACGGCCCCCCGGCCAACGATTGGGTCGACTCGCGGAGTTCGGACTACCTCAACCTGCACCGCAATAAGCGCTCGCTGCGTTTGGATCTCAAGTCGCACGAGGGCAAGGAGGTCTTCCTCCGGCTGGTGGACTGGGCTGACGTTCTCGTAGAGAACTTCCGGCCTCGGGTCAAGCACCAACTCGGCATCGACTACGAGACCCTATCGCAGCGCAATCCACGCCTCGTCTACGGGAGCATCTCCGGCTTCGGCCAAGACGGCCCGCGAGCCGATCAGGGCGGCGTCGACCAGATCGCTCAGGGCATGTCGGGCCTGATGAGCGTAACGGGCGAGCCTGGTCGCGGGCCGATGCGCGTCGGCACGGCGATTGGCGACCTGTCCGCCGGTCATTTCCTAGCCTTCGGCCTGTTGGCTGCATTGCGCGAACGCGATATCAGCGGGCGGGGCCAATGGGTTCAGGTTTCCTTGATCGAGTCGCTCATCGGCATGCTGGACTTTCAGGTGGCGCGGTGGACCATCGACGGCATCGTGCCCGGCCAGGAGGGGAACGATCATCCGACGATCGCGCCGATCGGTGTCTACCCCACGCGAGATGGTTGGGTGAATATTGCAGCAGCCAGCGACAAGCTGTGGATCCGGTTGTGTGGTGCCATCGGCCGGTCCGAACTGGCGGACGACCCGCGTTTTGCCGCGCGCCCGGATCGCTACGCACATCGGGACGAGCTCAATGCGATCATCGCGGCGGCGACGTCGTCGCTGCTGACGGCCGACGTCTGCGCCGCTCTGGACGCGGTCGGTGTCCCCGCGGGCCCCATCTACACCATCGACCAGGCCATGGCCGACCCCCAGGTGCGGCACCTTGGCATGACCGCTGAGGTCGAGCACAGCGAACGCGGGAGCGTTGACGTGATCCGTCAACCCATCGTCTTCAGTCGGACGCCCGCCTCCGTGCGCCTGCCCGCGCCCGTCCCTGGTGAGAACGGCGATGCCATCTTGGAGGAGCTCGGCCTGACGACGCTGGCGGACGGATTCCCTGCGCCGATGCCTGGACCTGCCTGAACATCACGGGACGGGTTCTGTCCGGTGCCCGGTCACCGCGGCGGTCAGATGGCAAGCAGAAGGGGCCCGGAGCAACGCTCCGGGCCCCTCAGTTGTTCGCTGGGGCGGGTGTGGCCTCAGTTACCGCCCATTTCCTTCTTCTGCTCGGCGCCGACCTTCGGCCACTCCTCCGGAGAGAGCTCTTCGGGCTTCAGGAGGTACACCTTCGCCTCGGTGTCCAAGGTGCTGACGAACACGCCCTCGGGCTGGGTCGCCACCATGGCGTCCTGGCCCTCCTTGCTGAGGATCCAGTTCATCCAGACCAGTGCGGCGTTCGGGTGGTCGGCCGACTGCAGGGCGCCGGCGGAGGCATTGGTCACTGGGGTCTCGGGGGCGGGGTTGTAGGCCACGGGGGCGCCGCTGCGGATGCCGTTCTCGGCGCCGAGTGCGGAGGCGTACGCGGCGACGTCGATCTCGCCCGACTGGAGTGCCGCCTCGATCGACGGGCCGCTGTCGTAGAACTTGATGCCGAGCTCGCCGAGCTTCTCGAGGTAGTCCGCCCCGTACTTCTCCTTCAGGTAGTTGTTGAAGGCGACGAGGTTGGGGGTCAGGGTGGGGTCGACGGTGCCGATCTTGCCCTTGTACTTGGGGTCGAGGAGATCGGGGTAGTCCGTCGGCGGGTCGGTGACATTCTTGTTGTACTCCAGCACTGCGGGGAACTGCAGCACCTGCATGTACGTGTCGTGGAAGTACGGAGAGCCGTCCCACAACGCGGCCGACGGGAGCTCGGTCAGTTCGTGCAGGACACCATCCCCCTGGGCCTTGAAGAACTGGCTCGAGCTGACCCAGACCACGTCGGCGCCGGCCGCGTTGGACATCTGCTCCTGCTCGACCCGGGCAAGGATGTCGGCGTCCTTGCCGACGAAAGCTTCGACCTCGATGTCCGGGTACTCCTTGTTGAACTCCGCGATGACCTCTTCGTAGCCGATCGCGAGGTTGGTGTAGAGGCTCAGCTTGCCCTCCTTGTTGGCGGCCTCGACGACCGCGTCGAAGTCGGAGGCATCCGCGACCTCGGCCGGGTCCGAGCCGTCGGAGCCGCATGCAGACAGGCCGAGCGTCGCCAGGGCTGCGGCGAAGGCAACGGCGGCCGATGTGATTCTTGAAGGGGAACGCATATTTCTCATACTCCGCAAGGTGGTCTGACGAGGCTGGTCCCAAGGAACACGCCACGGGGGGCGCGCCCCAACCTCTGGCTGATCGGCTGCCACTGGAGCGGCCGAGGGTAACAAGGTGTGACGCGCGGCACAGTAATCGAATGACGGCAAGAATGTCTACAGTCACGCCGACTTTTATGACGGCACTAGGTCTGGCGGCTCGTCGAAACTGTCGACTAGAATGTAGACAGATTCGCCGCGTCGATCTACCGTGGTGAGCCACGCCGATGCGTCCCAGGCCTGGGTCTCGCACGCACGACACGAAGGGGACGGGTCGATGAGCACCCTCACAGCCGAGCCCAGCGCGCACGAACTGACGGAGCCTCGTCAGCCCCGGCGGAGCTGGCCGACGCGGTTGCTCGGTACTAGCGGCTGGTGGCTGCTCGCTGCCGTACTGCTGGTACTCGTCGGACTTCCGGTCGTCGAGCTCGTGCGCCGCATGCTCGCGGATGATGCTGACGCCTTCAGGGCGATGAGGGACCTGCCGGGGATCGGCGCCGTTGCCTGGCGCACCTTCATCCTGGGGCTCGTGTCTGCGGCCATCGCCATCGGCTTCGGCACAGCGGCGGCCTGGAGTGCTGCCGGCCTGAGTGGCCGCAAGCGGAACATCGCCGTCGCCGTCCCACTCATCAGTCTGCTCGTGCCTCCACCGGTCCTTGTCATCGGCTGGCTCTTCTTGTTTGCGCCGCGCGTCGGCTACGGCAACCAGCTGCTGCGCCAGCTTCCCTGGTGGGACCACCTGGAGAGCGGGCCGATCAACGTCTATACGACATTCTGGATCGTGGTGATCACCGGGCTGATGCTGATCCCGTTCGCGTTCATGTTCGTCTACAACTCGGTATCAGCGATGGGGCCGAGCTATGAGGCTGCCGCGGCGATGTCGGGTGCCCGGCCGATGCGGGTCCTGTGCACGATCACGATCCCGATGCTGCGTCCCTCGATCGTGTACGGCTTCGCGATTTGTCTGGTCCTCGGGTCCGGGCAGTTCACCGCGCCGCTACTGCTCGGCCGCCAGTCCGACATCGACACACTGACCACAGTCGGCTTCGCCTCCACGCAGAATTTCCCGATCCAGTACGGCCTGGCATCAGCGATCGTCTCGCCTCTGATCATCCTCGGCCTCCTTATGGTGCTCTTCCAACGCCGGGCCATCGGGAACACCGAACGGTTCGTGATCAGCCGGGACGAGTCCGCGACCACGGCCCGCAAGGTCTCGAACCTCCGCCTCGTGCCGATCCTGCTCTATCTGGCGTGTGTGGCGCTGCCCGTCCTCGCTGTGACCCATGTGGCGTTTTCGCCGTTCTGGTCCGGGGAGTTCAAGTTCGAGAGCTATACGACGGGGAACATCTCGAGCCTGTTGGCCAACGACCGGTTCTGGCAGGCGCTCCAGACCAGCACGATCGTCTCCGTCGCGGCTGTCGTGATCGTAGTTCCGCTGACCTTCTTTGCGGCGATGGCCACCCTTCCGTCCTCGCGCGCGCCCAAGGTGCTCAAGACCGTGATCGATTTCGCCGTCAACCTTCCCCTGGGCGTCCCCGCGCTCGTCTTTGGCTTCGGCATCCTGTTCGCCTACACTCAGGCGCCGTTCAACCTCTACGGCACGATCGGGATCATCGTGGTCGCGTACGTGACGGTGATGTTGCCCTTCTCGATGCGGATCCAGCTGACGGCGCTCTCTAACACCAGTGACGAGTATCGCCAGGCGTCCTTGGTTGCGGGCGCGAGCCCACTCCGCACCCTGTGGAAGATCGTGGTTCCGTTGGCGAAGGTGGGAATCCTCAGCGCGGCCCTGCTGACGTTCACGCTGATGATGCACGAGTTCAGTGCTTCCCTCATTGTTCGTTCGACGAACACCCAGGTACTCGGGGCGCTCCTCGCCGACTACTACGGTGAAGGGTCGTACCAGAACCTCGCGGCGCTGTCGCTGCTGCTGGTGGTGATCACCGTCGCGGGAGCCCTGGTGACGGGCTTGGCGGTGATGGTCGTCGGTGGCTGGCGGCGTAGGTCCTGATCGTCGAAGGAGGCGGAATGTCCTCGCCGTACCTGGTCCTGATCGCCGTCGGCGCGGTGTTGCGATACATGTCGAAGTCGGGTTTGAGGTCGAAGACGCCCAGTGGGTGTAGGCGGTCCCCGGCAGATGGCCGCCGCTGGTGTACCGGATCCCCACGGCCGGCCCGTCGCTTTCGGAGGGGTACTTGGTGAACGGCGGGTGCCCGCGTTGAAGGCCTCGGGGGTTGCGGAGACCGGGGATCGACGACTTCGTGCCAACGGATGTCTATGCCGTCGAGCGGACTTCCTGGCCGATGCGGCGCACGACCAGGACGCCTTCGACCGGCCGGCCGTTCGCACGCAACCGCGCTGACCGCCTCGCCGACGGCAGCTTGAAGGCGTTCCGGACGGCCCGTGGATGGCGGATGTCTGATCGGCGGTGATTCTCGTCCTCGTGCCGCATTCAAGGACCTGGCTGCTCCCCTTCTTCCTGCTCGACGAGTCGAAACGCCGAGGTAGGGGACGTTCAAGCGGGCCTGACGAGCACGAGCCACGGGGAGAGTGCGGGTTGTTCCATCCAAGCACCTCCTTTCGGGGGCGGAGGTCGGCTGCCGGGCCGGCTGGAGTCGTCCTGAGGACGAGCGGACCGGCGGCGGCGTCGTCGAGATTTCACCCATCGGCTCGCGGGGGCAGCGACTCTCCGCTCGGGAGATCGCGCCTCCCGGCAGGCGCACGGGTCGGATGCCTTACATCTCTCCAAAATCGTCGATTAAATCGTAGACAAACTTGTCGTCACATCCTAGGGTCGGGAACATCCCGCGCCAATGCGCAATCGTTCCAAGGCAAGACCCTGAGGAGAGGAAGTCGACGTGGCTCTCACCGTTCCCGCAGGTGCGGATCTGGCCGAGGCGAGGCTCCTGATCGGTGGTGAGTGGCTTCGGGACACCACGGGTGGGGCACAGGAGCACCTCTATCCAGGCAACGGGCGCGTCAACGGACTGGTTCACCTCGCGGGCGCCGCCGAGGTCGATCTCGCGGTGCGGCGAGCGCACGAGGCCTCGCCGGTCTGGCGAGGCCTGACCCCCGACGTGCGGCGCGACCTGATTGCCCGACTTGGCAGGGCCCTGCTCGAGAACGCCGACGAGCTGATTCGGATCACCACGCTGGAGATGGGCGCACCCCATCGCTTCGCGCAGTGGAATCCGAGTTACGCCGCGCAGTGGTTTGCCTACTACGCCGGGTGGGCGGACAAGGTCGAAGGCACCGTCAACCCACCGTTCCCGGCACGGGGGATGAACTACACCCTCGCTGAGCCGTACGGCGTCGTAGGACTCATCACGGCGTGGAACGCACCGCTGGTCTTCATCGGCATGAAGATCGCGCCGGCTCTGGCGGCGGGGAACTGCGTCGTACTCAAACCGTCCGAACTCGCGCCGTACTCGTCGCTGCGCTTCGCCGAGATCGCCCTCGAGGCGGGAGTCCCCGAGGGCGTGATCAACGTGGTGCCCGGCGGCCCGGATGCAGGGGCGGCTCTGTCCCAGCACCCCGGAGTTGGCAAGATCTCCTTCACGGGCAGCGTCCCGACCGCTCGGCGGGTGATCGAGGCGTCGGCCGCGACCATCAAGCCGCTGGCGCTGGAGCTCGGTGGTAAGTCGGCCAATCTCATCTTCCCCGACGCCGACCTGGACCAGGCGATCCCCTTGGCTGCGACATTCGGCCTGGCCGCGATGTCGGGCCAGGGTTGTGCCTGCCTGACCCGCATGCTCGTGCACGAGTCCATCCACGACGAGGTGCTGGAGCGAGTCAAGGCCCAGGTGTCGACCTACAAGATGGGCGATCCCTTCTCCGAGGAGACGACAATCGGACCGCTGATCACCCGCGCCTCCCAGGAGCGAGTCCTCGGACTCATCGAGCGGGCAGAGCAGAGCGGCGCCGGCTCGCTGGTGATGGGCGGAACCCGTCCCACTGACGGCGACCTCGCCGACGGTTGGTTCGTGCGACCCACCGTGCTCGACGACGTGGATCCCGACAGCGAGATCGCGCAAGAGGAGATCTTCGGACCGGTGCTCTCGATCATGACTTTCTCCAGCCCGGAGCAGGCGGTGCAGATCGCCAACAACTCCCGCTTCGGCCTTGCCGCGAACATCAACACGCGAGATCTGTCGCTGGCCCATCTCCTCGCCTCGCGGCTCGATGCCGGCTCGATCCGGATCAACGGTCACAACGGCATGTCGGCCAGCGCGCCCTTTGGTGGGTACGGCGAGAGCGGTTACGGCAGGGAGGGTGGACGCGCGGGACTCGAGGAATTCCTCCACATCAAGAACGTGTTCATCGCCCTACCCGACACGCTGCCGGATCCGTCATGAGTCGGCGAAGGCAGGACAAGAAGGAACAACACGTGGTGGGAGAAGGAGCCGAGCATGGACGCCCTTGAAGGCAAGACCGCTGTCGTCACGGGTGCCGGGAGCGGGATCGGCCGAGGCATCGCCCTGGCCCTTGCGGGACACGGGGTCCACGTGGTGGTCGCAGATGTCAATCAGGACACGGCCGAGGCCGTAGCCGAGGAGGTGCGGGCGACCGGCCGTCGAAGCCTCGCCGTCGCCGCCGACGTCTCCGACCTGGCACAGGTCGAGGCGCTCGCTGACCGGGCGTACGCCGAGTTTGGTTCGGTCGAGATCCTCGCGAACAACGCCGGGGTGTCGATGCGTCCTTACCGCGCGAGCTGGGACACCTCCTACGAGGACTACCAGTGGGTCATCGGCGTGAACCTGTGGGGCGTCATCCATGGCCACCATGCGTTCGTCCCACGAATGCGCGAGACCCCAGGGCCAAAGCACATCGTCAACACGTCGTCGATGTCCTCGATGAGGGATGCCGCCGGACTCGCTGCCTACACGGCTTCGAAGGGCGCTGTGGACCACTACTCCCTGGCGGCGGCCGAAGAGCTGGCGACCCAGAACATCGGGCTGACGCTGCTGTTCCCGGGCTTCGTCAGGACCGACATCTCCAAGAGCGAGCAACTGCGGCCCGCCGACCAGCAGTCGGAGTCACGCCATGTGAAGCCTTATAGCGATTACCTCGGCCAAGGTGGCAACGAGGGGAATTGGTCGGGGGCGCCGGCGATGGCCGCCGACGACCCGATGCTCGTCCCGCTCGACCCGATCGACGCCGGAAGCATGGTCGTACGGGCAATCCGAGAGAACCGCCGGTTCTGTGTAACGCACCCCACGCCGGCGGAGCTCATGAGGACCCGGACCGAGCTGATGATCGGTGGCTACGAGCCACTGGGCCAATCCAACGCCGTACTGAACGACGTCCGACCCTAGGGACACGAGATGAATGAACCGATCGGCCTTTTCGAGGCGATCTCGACGACCCGTGCCATGCGACGGCTCAAGCCGGACCCAGTGCCGGACGACCTCATCGTGCAGATCCTGCAGGCGGGACTGTGCGCGCCGAACGGCGGCAACATGCAGAAGTGGCGGTTCCTCGTGATCAAGGACGAGAAGATCAAGCGCACCGTCCAGCAGTGGTACAAGAAGGCCTACGACGAGATCGTCGGGCCGGTCTATGCCCAGGGGAATGTGCCAGCGGGCACGACGGCCGCCGGATACAAGAAGCACACGACAGCGGTGGAGTACCTCACCGAGCACCTCCATGAGGCGCCGGTGTGGATCATCCCCTGTTTGGAGCACCGCCCGAAGATGGGGCGGGCGGAGCCAGCCTCGATCTACCCCGCAGTCCAGAACATGCTGCTGGCCGCCCGTGCGCTGGGGCTGGGTGCGACGCTGACCACCCGGCACCTGATGTACGAGGAGGAGACCGAGAGGGCTTTGGGCATCCCCGAAGGGGTGCGTTCCTGGGCCCTGATACCGATCGGCTACCCGCTCGGGAAGTTTGGTCCGGTGAAGCGGGGCGAGCTCGCGGACTTCGTGGACCTCGACCGCTGGGGACAGCCCTACCCGGCGGTGGAGGCGACGCGCAGCGTCGTGGAGTCGTGACAGTCCCGCGGGCGGCCGTCGCCGGGTTGGGAGTCACCGAGGTCGGCAAGGTCTATGACCGCACGGCGGCGCAGTTCGCGGCGGATGCGGTCCGACTGGCCGTGGCCGATGCGGGCCTGAGCGTGGGGGACATCGACGGCCTGTTGGTGTCGTCGGGCGTCACCCGGGGAGTTCGCATGGACTTGCAGGTCGACTTGGGCCTGCGTGACCTTCGGTTTCTCTCGGAGATGCAGGCTTTCGGCACCACCGCGATCGCCATGATCCAGACGGCGGCGATGGCCGTGATCAGTGGCACCGCGTCGGCTGTGGCATGTGTGTGGGCCGATGACCCCTTGCAGCCGCAGGCGACCACTGGCTCGGTCTACGGCCGCAGCGGCGGGAACTTCCCGGGCCCCTGGACGACGGTCTATGCCTCGTCCGGGATGTTCGTCGGCAGCGCCCGGTATGCGATGGCCGCTCGCCGCCATATGGAGCGATTCGGAACGACGCATGAGCAGCTGGGTGCGATCGCCGTCGCGCAGCGGCGGTGGGCGGAGTTGAATCCGCAGGCGCAGATGCGTTCGCCGCTGTCCCTGGACCAGTACCTCGCGTCGCGCTGGGTGGCCGAGCCCTTCCGTCTGCTGGACTGCTGCCTGGTCTCGAACGGCGGTGCCGCGGTCATCGTGACCTCGGCTGAGCGAGCGGCCGACCTTCAGCAGCCCGTCGTCGCCGTGGCGGGATGGGGATCCGCCCACCCCGGACGGGCGATGCGGCGCGACGAGGACTTCGGCATCCGGTCGGGGGCCGCCCAGAGTGGTCCGCGTGCCTTGGAGATGGCGGGCCTGAAGATCGAGGACATCGATGTCTTCGAGCTCTACGACTGCTACACCTTCACAGCACTGCTCACGATGGAGGACTACGGAATCTGTCCGAAGGGTGAGGGCGGACCGTTCGCAGCGTCGGGCGCGCTGGGGCCGGATGGCACGGTCAAGGTGAACACCGGCGGCGGTCAGCTGTCAGGCTTCTATCTATGGGGCATGACGCCGGTGGTCGAGGGCGTGACCCAGGCGCGTGGGCAGGCGGGGGCACGACAGGTGCGTTCGCATGACCGGGTGATGGTGAGCGGCAACGGGGGCATCCTGGACCACCATGCCACGTTGGTCCTGGAGGCGGAACGATGACTTTGTCGAAACCGCCGCTTCAAGCGCCGGTCCCGAACCGGCGTACGGCAACCTTCCTCGCGGGATGGAACGAGGGCACTTTTCCATTGCGCGGGTGTATCGCGTGCGGCACGGTCAACGAGCCGGAGGCGGAGCAGTGCTCGGCGTGCTCGGCGACGAAGTTCGAGTCGATCGACGCGTCGGGCATGGCAACGTTGGTGAGCTGGACCGTGCCGCACCATCGCAATGTCGGAGGCGATGTCGAACCGACGGGGATCTTGGCCCTGGCGGAGCTCGACGAAGGACCCTGGTGGTGGGCCGCCCTCCTGGCCGACGATGCGGACGCGCTCGAGGTCGGCCTCCGACTCCGCCTTCGGTTCGACGAAGTGCCCGGCGTCGGGCAGCGGGTTGTCGTTCTGGTGAAAGACGCTTCTTGACACCGTCGCCCACCCGCGTAATGTATGCATTATTGTAGACACAATGTTTGGTTGATATGAAGGTGGAGCGGTGATGAGTCTGCACGCGAAGGACGTCGACACGGTCGGCGAGTGGCTGACGAGATTCGAGGCCAGCATTGCCGACCCCGGATCATCTCCCCTAGGAGATCTCTTCGTCGCCGATGGCACCTGGCGTGACATCCTGGCCGCCAGTTGGGACCTGCACACCTTCTACGGCGCCGAGCAGATCAACGCCGCGGCTCGACGCTACCTCGGCCACGCCGACTGGTCAGAGGTCGCGCTCCGTGACGACGTCCCCGTGCGCCGTGTAACCCGGTCGGGCAGGACGGTGATCGAGGCGCTCTTTACCTTCCGTACGACGGACGGCCCGGGGGCCGGCGTGGTCCGACTGATAGAGGATCCCGATGCCGGACGTGTGGTGGCCTGGACGTTGATGACCTCGCTGCAGGACCTCCATGCTCAGGGGGCGGAGCGAGACGAGGAATCTAATCACCACCGTGACTTCGCTGCGCCGAACTGGCTCGACAAGCGCATCGAGGAGTCCGCGTTCACGGACCGCGAGCCGGAGGTCCTCGTCGTGGGGTGCGGTCAGGCCGGCCTCGCCGCTGCCGCGCGGTTGCGGCGCCTGGGCGTCGACACTCTCGTCGTCGACCGCATGGATCGCGTCGGCGACAACTGGCGCAAGCGTTACCACTCGCTGGTGCTTCACAACGAGATCTACGCCAACCACCTGCCGTACATCCCCTTCCCTACGACCTGGCCGACCTACATCCCGAAGGACATGCTGGCCAACTTCTTCGAGGCCTATGCAGACTTCATGGAGTTGAACGTCTGGACCGGAACCGAGTTCCTCGGCGGCTCCTACGACGACGCATCGGCGACCTGGGCGGTGACAGTGCGGACCGACGGGCGCGACCGGGTGCTGCGGCCCCGCCACATCGTCATGGCGGTCGGCGTCAGCGGTATCCCCCACATCCCGCGAATCCCGGGACTCGACGACTTCGAGGGGACGGTGCTCCACTCGGCGCAGTTCGTCAACGGCAATGACTTTGCGGGCAAGCGGGTGGTCGTCGTCGGCACGGGGACGAGCGGGCACGACGTCGCTCAGGACCTGTGGAGTCGCGGGGTAGAGGTCTCCATCCTCCAGCACGATCCCAGCACGGTGGTGAGCGTTGGTCCCCAGGCGGCGGGACGCGTCTACAACCTGTACCTGGAGGGTCTGGCGCTCGAGGACACCGACCTGGTCAACATCGGTACGCCGTACAACGCGCTGCGGCACGGCTACCAGCTCCTCACCCGGGACCTGGCAGAGAACGACAAGGAGCTTCTCGACGGTCTTCGCGCGGTCGGCTTCAAGCTCGACGCCGGGGCCGACGAGACCGGCTTCCAGATGAAGTACCTGCGCACCGGCGGCGGCTACTACCTCGACGTTGGCTGCGCGGGCCTGCTGGTGGACGGCAAGATCGGGCTGCTGCAGACGGACGATATGGCGGCCTTCGACCGGTCGGGGATTGCGTTCAAGGACGGCCGCCATGTCGACGTCGACGTGGTCATCCTCGCCACTGGCTACAAGGGCCAGGAGGAGCTGCTGGCGATGCTCTTCGACAAGGAGCTGGCCGAGCGCACGGGGCCCATCTGGGGCTTCGATGACGAGGGCGAGCTGCGAAACATGTGGCGGCGGACCGGCCAGCCGGGTCTCTGGTTCACGGCCGGCAGCCTGGCCCAGTGCCGGATCTTCTCGAAGTTCCTCGCGCTCCAGATCAAGGCCAGCCTGGCCGGCCGCATCGGGGCGTCCCCGCCGGCGTCGGCGGTGCGCGGCCGGCTACGCGAAGAAGACCTGGTCGACGTCTGGGACGTCTGACCCCATCACTCGAAGAACGACTCAAGGAGAAAGTCCATGTCACAGATCGCCCAGTTCGCCCGCTTCCCCGCCAAGCCGGGACGTGGTGCGGACGTCGTCGCGGCCCTCGAGACGGCTCTCGCCGCGGCCCGCGGGGAGGCCGGCACCCAGGTCTACGCGATCCACGTGCAGCCCGACGACGCCGACGTCGTGTGGATGTATGAGCTCTACGAGAGTGCCCAGGCCCAGGCGAACCACTCCAGCAGCGAGGCGACGGCCGCGCTGCGTGCCGCGGTCGGGGACCTGCTGGACGGCTCCCTCACGGTCAGTCGAGGTTCGATCCATGCCGGCTTCGGGCTCCCTGGCCTTGAGTGACGCCTGCGGGATCGACGTGATGACGCGGGAGCAACTGACCGACGAGCGTGTCGAGCGCGCCATGGATGTCGCGCGGGCTGCGGGTGAGGAGGGACTCGCGGTCGCCGCCTACCTCGGTGACGACCTCATCATCGACACCTGGTCCGGCCTCGCTGACTCGGACGTTGGGACGCCGGTGACTGCCGACACCCTGTTCCAGGTCTTCTCGGTGACCAAGGCGTTCACCGCCACCGCACTGCACCTGCTCGCCGATCGTGGGTTGGTCGACTACGACCTGCCGATCGCACGTTACTGGCCGGAGTTCGGTGTTCGGGGCAAGGAGAGGATCACGGTGCGTGACGCGCTGTGCCACCGCGCCGGCATCCCGCAGATGCCCGTCGGTGTCACGGTGGAGCGCATGGGCGACTGGTCATGGATGACCGAACAGATCGCGAACTTCAGGCCATGGTTCCCGGCTGGGACCGTGAACGCGTACCACGTGCTGGTCTGGGGCTGGCTGATCGGCGAGGTCATTCAACGCACCGACCCCGAGAAGCGCGACGTCGCCACCTTCGTCGCAGACGAGGTCTGTGCCCCGCTCGGCATCACGGACTTCCACATGCCGCTGGCCGACGAGCACGTCGGCCGGGTCACCCAGCTGAAAGCGGACTGGCAGGTTCAGCTTGATCCTGACCACCTGCGCAACGCGGCCCAACCGGTCGAGGTGTCGCCGGCCCCGCCTGTCCACAATCAACGGGCCACCTGGCAGATGTCACTGCCGGGCGCCGGCGGCATCGCCAACGCGCCGTCGGTTGCGAGGCTGTTCGCGATGCTGGCCCAGCGGGGGACTTTCCACGGCACCCGGCTGCTGTCCGAGGAGATCATTGAAGCGTGCCGCCGTCCTCGGCCGGACTCCCTCGCTGACGACCTCATCTTCGAGGCGCCGGCCTGGATCGGTCAGGGAGGCTACTGGCTCGGCGGGGACCTGCGCCGCCGCATCCCGGCGGATGGATCGCTTCCCCTGGTCCTGAACCAGCCGGGCGCCGGAGGATCGACGGGGTGGGCCGAGCTCGACACCGGTCTCGCTGTCGCGATCTGCCACAACCGGCAGTTCGTGGTAGATCGCAAGGATCCTCACTTTCAGGCGAGGATCACCCCGATCGCCGACGCCGTGCGAGAGGTGGCGGCCGAGCGTGCCTGAACCGACTCCAGCGGGCGGGCTTGATGCCGCCGGCGAGAGGATCGCGCGACAGCTGTTCGGCGACGAACGGTACGAGCGCACCCGTACCTTCGCGCCCGACGGCTATCGCGCCGCGCTGCTCCGGCTGGCAGACCGCGTCGTGTTCGGCACCGTATACGCCGACGACACGCTCCCCTTGCGTGAGCGGTCACTGTGCACGATTGCCGTCCTCGCGGCCTTGGGACATGAGCAGCAACTGCGCGCGCACATCGGTGGCGCGCTCCAGGTCGGGATCTCCGAGGAAGGGATCGCAGCGGTGATCACCCAGGTGGCGATGTACGCCGGGTACCCGCCGGCATTGAATGCGATGGCCGCGGCGGAAGAGGTCTTCGCCAGCTGGACGGAGGGGGCATGACGAATCGTGAGGTCGGCTTCATCGGGCTGGGTGCCATGGGCGGGGCCATCGCGCGCCGGATCATTGCCCAGAGGAAGGTCCGGGTGTTCGACCTGGATCAGGCGCGGCGACGTGAGTTCGTTGCCCTGGGGGCCCTGTCCGCCGCGAGTCCGCGCGACCTCGCGCAGCATGCATCGGTCGTCGTGATCTGCCTGCCCACCTCGGTCCATGTCGAGGAGGTCGTGTTCGGGCTCGAGGGTCTTGTCGACTTCCTCGGCCCGGGTTCATTGGTCATAGATGCGACAAGCGGTGACCCGGTGGCGTCGCGGTCCATCGCGGCGAGGCTGGCTGCCCTGGATGTCAGTTACGTCGATGCTCCAGTGAGCGGCGGCCCGCAGGGCGCCGATGCCGGTACCTTGGCAATCATGGTGGGTGGCAGTCAGGCCGACGTCGAACGGGCCCGCCCGCTCCTCGAGCTCGTGTCGCCCAACATCCGCCATGTCGGAGCGGTGGGCAGTGCGCACTGCGCCAAGGCACTCAACAACTTGCTCGCCGCCTCCCACCGGCTCCTGGCGTTCGAGGCGTCGGCTGTCGCGGCGTCGCAGGGAGTAGATCCGCAGGCCTTCATCGACTGCGTGAACATCTCGTCCGGTCGCAGCTATGCCACCGAGGTGACGATGGGCCGCCATGTCTTCGGTGAGCGCCTGGCTCAAGGGTTCGCGCTCGGCTTGATGGCCAAGGACGTGGGCCTGGCTGCGGCGCTGGTGCCTGAACCTCTGGAGGGATTCAGCTTGGCGACCACGGTGCGTGGTCTCATGGAGCGCATGCGAGATGAGTTCGGACCGGAGGCGGATGTCAACGACGTCATCGAGGCGTACGAGGCCGCCGCGGAAGTCCGGGTGGCGACCTCGGAACGGGGCTAGTCGTGTTCGGCGCAGGCGTCGCTGAGGTGCAGGCTTCGGTGCTCGCGTCACTCCCGGCGGAGTTGAATCGGGTCCGTGCCTCGGCGTGGTCGCAGGAGGTCTTGGGCACCACGTCGATCGGCAGCTTCCTCGAGGGGCCCTGCCCGATGCCGGACGGGACGTTATTGGTCTCCGACCTCGCGCACGGCCGGATCCTGCGCTTGTCGCCGTCGGGGGTCTTCGACGTCGTATTCGAGTACCACGGGGAGCCGAACGGCCTGGCCCTCGGCGCCGACGGCGTTCTCTTCATCGCCGACTACCGACGTGGGCTTCTGACGTTGGACCTCGAGAGTCTCGAGCTGCGCACCGTGGTGGATCGCTATCGACTCGAGCCTTTCCGCGGGCTCAGCGACCTGGCTTTCGGGCCGGATGGGTCGCTCTACTTCTCCGACCAGGGTCAATCCGATCTCAGGTTTCCTACCGGTCGGCTATTCCGCTGGGATCCGGCGAGCGGGCTTTCGCTCCTCGTCGACTCCATTCCGAGCCCGAACGGCGTCGCGGTCAGCCCCGACGGTTCTTTGCTGTATCTGGCGGTGACGAGGGCCAACTGCGTCTATCGCGTTCCTCTGTGGGACGACGGCCGGATCGGGAAAGTCGGCGTCCATTTCCACTCCGCCGGCGGGTCTGGCGGGCCCGACGGGCTCGCCGTGGGACGTGACGGCTCGTTGGTCGTCGCCCAGTACGGCGCGGGACGAGCGTGGGTGCTCGACGCGCTGGGGATCGTTACCGCCTCGGTGACGAGCCGTGCGGGGCTGGGGATCACCAACGTCGCCTTCCTGCCAGACTCGGCGGGACGGCTGCTGCTGACCGAGGCCGGCTCGGGCAGCATCCTGCAGGCCGAGCTGGGGATCCCCGGTGCGCCGCTGTTCGCGGGACCGCGCCACGGCTCTTGAATCTGCATACATAATCGCATACACTCCTGTCGCTACCTGGCACTGCTCACGACGAGGCGAAGCGACATGACCTTGGACTCCCGCAACATCCCGACGACAGTCGTTGACTTCAGGGCCGAGGGCTTCGCTGCGGATCCCTATCCTGCCCTCGAGGCGGTGCGCCGGCTCGGTCCGGTCGTGTACGACGAAGGGTTGGACCAGTTCCTGATCACTGGATGGCGCGACATCGCCCGGATCTACGGCAACGTTGATCGGTTCGCCTCAGACTATGACCACTTCGTCGGCCTGTTCGGCGGGGCAACGATGGAGTGCATGGAGAAGGAGCGTCACGACCCGGTCCGCAGCATTTGGGCCGAGGCATTCCGGCGTCAGGACCTCGAGAAACAGCGCGACATGATCACCGAGGTGATCACCTCCCGGCTCGAACCATTCGTGGAGAAGGTCCGCAGCGGTGCGACAGTCGACGCCGTGGCAGAGATGACCCGGGGCATCCCGACCCTCGTGATTGCGCACATGCTGGGCATCCCGCCGGCCGACTACGAACAGTTCGGCGCATGGAGCGACGCCATGGCGGCGGTGCCGGAGGGCGAGGCCGATCGCAGCCCCCGGGGTGCCGAACTCGTCCGCCGGGGCGCCGAGGCGACGGCCGCGCTCAACCGCTATGTCGCGGACGTCCTTGAGGAGCGCCGCCGAAGGCCTGGCTCGGACCTGATCAGCATGATGGCGGTCGCTCCATTCGCGAAGGAGATGGAGGAGTCCGAGATCACCGCCAGCAATACGCAGCTGGTCTTCGCCGGCAACGAGACCACGGCGAAGCTGATGGCGAACACGCTGAATGCCCTCGCCGCACACCCCGACCAGCGCCGCGAGCTCGCGGCCGATCGCAGCCTGATCCCTGCTGCCGTCGAGGAGATCCACCGGTGGAACTCGATCGTGCACGCCGGCCGCCGAATCGTGCGCAACGGAGGCGCTAGCGTCGCGGGCATCGAGCTCCATGACGGCGAGACGGTGATGTGCCTCCAAGGCGTCGCGAACCGGGATCCCGATCGGTGGGATAGGCCGGGCCAGCTCGACATCCACCGCCCGCCCAAGCAGCACCTCGGATTCGGATTCGGGATGCACTCCTGCCTGGGGCTCAACCTTGCCCGGCTCGAGGTCCACATCTGGCTCGACCTTCTGCTCGACAAGCTGCCGGAGTGGGGTATCGAGAGCGTTGACTGGGGGTCGAACTGGGTGCTGCGTGGCCCGATCCGCCTCGACGTGAGCAAGTGAGGCCTCGATGTCGGATCCTGGCCGCGAGGGGCCCTCGTACGCTCCGGCGGACTCGTTCCGCGAGATCGGTGCCCGCCTCTCGAATTGGGGCCGCTGGGGGACTGACGACCAGCGGGGAACACTGAATCACCTATCGCCTGCCATGGTCGCCGCGGCGCGGGAGTGCATCGTGACGGGGGTGAGCTACGACCTCAGTTGGCCGCTGGGCAAGGACGGCCCACAAGACGGCCGGACCCGGGTTAACCCGGTCCACACCTTCCAGGCCTTGCACGGCGACCTGCAGCGACCCGATGGCGTGTCCTATGCCGACGACTACCTCGTGCTGCCCTTGCAGGCCGGCACCCAGTGGGACGGCCTCGCCCACATCGCTTACGACGGCCGGCTGTACAACGACGTGCCCTCCGCCGACGTGACCGGCCGGACGGGAGCCGCGCGGAACGGGGTCCACGAGGTTGGCTCGGGGATGGTAGGCCGGGGGGTTTTGCTTGACGTGGCCCGACACCACGAGGTGGATTGGCTCCCGGGCGGCTACACCATCAGTGCCTCCGAGCTCGACCAGGTGGTCGCGGTCCAGGGTGTCGAGATTCGACCGGGTGACCTGGTCGTGGTCCGCACGGGCAAGGATCGCCAGGCGCGGGAGTGCGGCTGGAGCGCGTGGCTCGACGACGAGCCAGGGCTGGGCCTGGACTGCGCGCAGTGGCTCTGGGAGCGCGACGTGGCAGCAGTCGCCTCGGACAACTGGGGGATCGAGGCGCTGCCCAGCGAGGCCGGCTACCTGCCCCTCCACTGCGTCCTCATCCGGGATCTGGGCATGATGCTCGGAGAGATCTGGCGACTCGAGTCGCTCAGTGAGGCATGCGCCCGTGACCGACGGTGGGACTTCTTCGTGTCTGCCCCGCCGCTCAAGGTGGCCGGCGCCGTCGGTGCCCCGACGACTCCGGTGGTGATTCGCTGATGGGCGGCCTGAAGTTCCGCCTGAGTACGGCCAGCGGTCCGCTGTCGGTAGACGACTATCGCCGGCTGGCGCGCAAGAAGCTCCCGGACATGGTGTGGGGGTTTGTCGATGGGGCGGCGGAGGACCACCACACGCTCGATGCGAACCGTGCAGCCTTCTCGCGGTGGTCCTTCCTGCCGCGCGTCCTCACCGGCAAGGAGGGCGTGGACCTGCGGTGCAACCTGGTAGGCACCCGGCTGGACCTTCCCGTCTTCCTCGCCCCGACCGGCATGACGGGTATGGCCCACTGGGCTGCGGAGCCGGCGGCGGCGCGAGCCGCCGAGGCGTGCGGGACCCGTGCGATCATCAGTACTGCCGCCAGCTACACGCCGGAAGAGGTCGCCGCTGCCACTTCCGAGAACCACGTGTTCCAGCTCTACCCGTGGGCCAGCTCTGCCTCGGGAGCCCGCGGCCTCACCGAGTCCTTCATCAAACGAGCACACCAGGCCGACTACGCCGCACTGGCTGTAACACTGGACGTACCGGTCCACGGGAATCGTGAGGGCGAGCGGCGACGTGGCATGACCGTTCCCCCGGTCCTGACGCCGGGCCGGATCCTCAACGCTGCCAGAAAGCCGCGATGGTGGCTCAACTTCCTGCGGCACCAGCGCATCGGTGCCCGGCTGCTGCTCGACGAGCGGGGTGCGGGCGCAGCGGTGAAGTCCGCGGAGATCCAGATGCGGCTGATGCGCCCGGAGCTCACCTGGGACGACTTGTCCTGGATGCGTGACCTCTGGGACCGACCACTTCTGGTCAAGGGAGTGCTCCACCCTGAGGACGCCGTCGAAGCCGTGCGCCGGGGCGCGAACGGCGTTGTCGTGTCCAACCACGGTGGGCGCCAGCTCGACGGCGCGGTCGGCGCTCTCGACGCCCTGCCCGCGATCGTGGCCGCGGTCGGCGCCCAGGTTCCCGTCTACCTGGACGGTGGGGTACGGCGAGGCAGTGACGTCGTCAAGGCTTTGTGCCTCGGTGCCTCGGGAGTGGGCATCGGACGGCCCTACCTGTACGGGCTGGCTGCCGACGGGCAGGCGGGTGTCGAACACGTGTTGCAGATTTTCCGCGAGGAGATCGGACGAACCCTGACCCTGCTCGGATGTGCGTCGACCTCTGAACTCGGGCCGCACCTGCTGACCCGGGCCGCGACCGGACCGGTCCGATGACGATGCATCCGTTGACGCCCGGCACGGAGCCGGATCGGCCACTCTTCGGCGGGTGGGTGACCGAGCGCAGCCGCTCGACGGTGGTCGCCTACGCCGCAGCCGGCTTCGACTTCGTGTGCCTCGATTGTCAGCACTCCGAACTCGACGAGACCCGGGCGGCAGAGCTCCTGCGGTCTGACCCGGCGCCGCAGACGCCTGTCATGGTGCGGGTCAGCGACAACCGTCAGGCGCTGATCGGTCGCGTCCTCGATGCGGGGGCAGTCGGCGTCATCGTTCCGGATATCGACGACGCGAGCGACGCCGAGCGGGCGGTCGCCGCGACGAGGTACCCCCCTGCCGGTCAGCGCAGCTTCGGGCCGACGAGGGACGACCTGCCTCGAGACCCGCGACTGCTCGAAGACCGGGTGGTTTGCCTGGTCATGATCGAGACAGCGCGGGCGCTGGCCAATCTCGACGACATTTGTCGTGTGTCAGGACTGGCGGGCGTCCTGGTAGGCCCGGGTGACCTGTCGATCTCCTGCGGTTTGGCTCCCGAACGAGCGTTCTCCTCGGGCCAGCTGGACGATGTGATGGCCCGCATCGCGGCCGCCTGCGTCGAGAACGACCTCATCTTCGGCGCCTATGCGACCGACGTGGCCAGCGCGGCTCGCTGGCGGGCGCACGGTTGCGACCTGATCCCGGTGGGCAGCGGCACGCGGCTCCTGCGATCGGCAGCCTCCGATCTGAACCACGTGCTGCGCCGGTCGAACTGAGACCGGTGCAGCACATCCGACTGTTCGAGTGAAAGTGAGTTGCGAGACATGAAGGTCACCGTAGATCCGGATCGATGCATCGCCAGCGGCGCGTGTGTGTTGGCGAGCCACGAGGTGTTTGACCAAGACGAGGACGGCATCGTGGTTGTCCTGATCGAGGAGCCACAGAGCGAACTCGCTGCGAGCGTACGCGACGCGGCGGCAGCTTGCCCCGCGATGGTCATCGAGATCGAGGAGTGACTGTGGCGGCGCCGGTGGGCCGGGTCGTAGTCGTGGGTCTGGGGGCAGCGGGCCTCGCGTCCGTGGAGGCCCTGCGTCGCGGCGGTTGGGCTGGCTCGATCACCGTCCTGTCCGCCGAGGAGCATATTCCGTACGACCGCCCGCCCCTGTCGAAGGGCTATCTCTCGTCAGGGGTCGAGGAGGCGAAACTGGCGCTGTCGACCTCGGAGAAGTTGGCTGCCCTTGACCTCGACATTCGCTGGGGGACTTCGGCGGAGCGGCTGGACCCGGACCGCGCCGAGATCGTCGACAGCAACGGCGTCACGCACTGCTTCGACCACTTGGTCATCGCGACCGGCGTGCGTGCTCGCGGCCTCCCTGGCGCCCAGTTGGACGGAGTCCTGACGCTGCGGACCCGAGACGACGCCGACGCGCTCCGTGCCCGCCTCGCCGTGTCCGAGCACCTGGTCGTCGTGGGCGGTGGCTTCCTAGGGCTGGAGGTGGCGAGTACGGCAAGGGGTCTCGGTGTCGCGGTGGACGTCGTCGAGCCGCTCGACGTCCCATTGCGCAACCGGATCGGCGAGGTCGCCTCGGACGCACTAGTCGGCCTCCACCTAGTGCACGGCGTGTCGCTGCACACGGGTGTCGGAGTTGCGGCCTTCCTTCCCGGGGCCGACGGCCGACGGGTCGAGGGGGTCAGGCTCTCCGACGGAGGCGTGCTGCCGGCCGACACGGTCCTGGTGTCGATCGGGGGGCAGCCGGATGTCGACTGGCTGCGCGGTGCCGGGCTGGACTTGGACGACGGCGTCGTGTGCGATCGGTTCTCGTGCGTCCGGCCCGGGATCTGGGCGGCCGGCGACGTCGCGCAATGGGAGCATCCCGCACTGGGCCGGCCGATGCGGCTGGAGCACCGAATGAACGCCGCCGAGCAAGGCCGCGCCGTCGCGCAGGGGATCCTCGGTTCGTCCGCGGCCTTTGCGCCTGTGCCCTTCTTCTGGACCGACCAGTACGACGCCCGGATCCAGATGGCGGGTGTGTTCAGCGAGGGGGCGGTCGAGGTCGTGACTGAGTACGACGGCGGCACACGCTTCCTCGTGGAGTTCCAGGTAGACGGCCAGACGGAGGGCGTCCTGAATTGGAACGCCGCACGGGAGATGATCCCATTCCGTCAGAAGCTGGCACGGGCATACGCGGAGAGGGCCCGGTGAAGGAGGTCGTCTGCCCAGCCTGTGGCGCCCTGATGGAATCTTCCGACCAGGATGTCCTCGTTGAGCTCGCCAAGAGACACACCCTGGCCGCGCACAACTACGACATCCCCGAGGAGCATGTCGTCGCAGCCATCGAGGAGTACTGACACCGGGCAACGTTCGCGGGGCCCGGTGACGCTCGGTGGCCCAGCGGCTCGTCAGAGTGCGATCAGGTTGACAACGACCTCCGCGCTCGCCGACCGGTGACGGTCGCTGAGCTCCACGACGAGGTCAAGGTCGTGTTGGCGGATGGCCTCAATGATCTCGTCGTGCTCCTTGACGATGCGCTCTCGCGCGTCAGGGAGCCACAGATAGGTGGCACGGTAACCCTCGGAAAGCTGCCAGAGCCGTCGGATCTCGCGGCGAAAGACGCCGAGATCGGACATGTCGAAGATGGCGAAGTGGAACTCCCTGTTGGCGCGGAGCATCTTTGCCGCGTCGCCTTCGCCGAGAGCATCGGTCATCTCGGCGTTGAGGCGCTCGAGTCCGGCAAGCGCTTCGGGAGTAGCCTCCGGGAGGTTGCGCAGGACATCGGTCTCCATGAGTTCGCGTATGCGGTAGATCTGGGCGAGCTCCTCGGCGGCGAGCCGCGCCACGACATAGCCGCGGTTCGTCTCGTACTTCACGATGCCCTCGGCCTCGAGGGTGCTCAGTGCCTCGCGCAGCGGACTTCTGGAAACGCCGATCCGATTCGCGAGGTCCAGTTGAACTATCTTCTCGCCAGGCACCAACTCGCGGCGGACGATGAGGTCCCGGATCTTCTCGGCGACCGTCACCGGTGACGTCGCCGAGTCCTCTGACGTCGCAGCAGCCATCGCTCGCGCTCCCTCTCAGGGCCGTCCGACGGGCGTTCGGGTGCACCCTTCCGACGACGGTTTTGTCGATTCTGCGGTCGTTGCGAGGGTCACGATACACAGGCAGCAGGGAATCGCGGAAATATCTGTCGTTGTATTTGTCGACAGAAACGCATACAGTGTCGTCAGGGTCTCACCCGTGACCCTCTCCCCCTAGACCTGAATGGAGCCTCATGGACGTCGACGTGAGCGGTCGAAGCGATGTGGTCGACATCTGTCTGGTCGGTGCCGGAGTCGCCGGCCTCTACGCCCTGTGGCAATGCAAGGTCTCGGGCCTGAGCGTGACCTGCTACGAGGCAGCCGGTGACGTGGGCGGTGTCTGGTACTGGAACCGGTACCCCGGCGCGCGCTGCGACATCGAGAGCATCGACTACTCCTACTCCTTCGACAAAGGCCTCCAAGCCGAGTGGAGGTGGAGCGAGAACTACGCGACGCAGCCCGAGATCCTCTCCTACTTCCAGCACGCGGCCGACCGTCTCGCCCTGCGCGACCTCATCACGTTCGAGGAGCGCGTGACGAGCGCTGCATACGACGACGCGAGCGCCACCTGGACCGTGCGGACCGCGTCAGGGAAGCAGACCGTGGCTCGCTACCTGGTCCTCGCGACCGGCTCCCTGTCCTCCCTCAATGTCCCCGACATCGACGGCTTCGACTCGTTCTCCGGGGACGTCCTGTTCACGGCGGAGTGGCCCCACGAGCCGGTCGACTTCACAGGCAAGCGGGTCGGTCTGATCGGCACGGGATCCTCGGGCGTGCAGCTCGCCCCCTTGGTGGCTGAGCAGGCGGCATCGCTCACCGTCTTTCAGCGCTCGGCGAACTACAGCGTCCCGCTTCACGTCCACTCCTACACCGACGAGGAGTGGGCCGAGATCCTTGCAGGCTACGAGGAGCGGCGGGCGGTGTCGCGGGTCAGCCTCGGGGGGACGCCGCACGGACCGAACCCTGTGCACCCCCGTGACATGGACGAGGCGCAGCGCCACGCGGCCTTGGAGCAGCGTTGGCAGCGCGGCGGCATCCTCTTCGCCTCGACCTTCCAGGAGCAGCGGGTGGACCTCGCGGTCAACGACTTGGCTCGGGAGTTCGCGGAGGAGAAGATCCGGGCCATCGTGCACGACGCGCAGACGGCGGAGGACCTCATTCCCACCGACCACCCGATCGGTACGAAGCGGCCGATCACCGACACCGGCTACTTCGAGATGTTCAACCGGGACCACGTCACCCTGGTCAACCTGAGACGCGAGCCGATCACGAAGATGACGCCCGAGGCGGTCGTGACGGCCGAGCGTGAGTTCGAGATCGACGTCCTCATCCTGGCCACCGGCTTCGACGCGTTCACCGGCGCGCTGAAGGCGATCAACCCCGTAGGCGTGGACGGAGTCGACATGGAGGAGGCATGGCGGGACGGCCCGGTGACCTACCTCGGAGTCCAGGTGCCGGCGTTCCCCAACATGTTCGTGGTCAACGGCCCGGGCAGCCCGTCGGTCCTCGCGAACCAGGCCATGACCGCCGAGCAGCAGGTGGAGTGGATCTTCGACCTCATCCGTCACTGTCGGGCGCAGGGCGTCATTCGTGTGTCCACCAGCCAAGAGGCCGCTGCGGAGTGGGGCCGGGCTGTGCAGGCGGCGGCGGACAAGACCCTCTATCCCACGGCCAAGAACACCTGGTACGTCGGCGCGAACGTTCCAGGCAAGCCACAGGTCTTCATGCCCTACGCCGGCGGCTTCGGCACTTACCGCCAGATCTGCGACGAGGTCGCAGCGGCCAACTACAGAGGCTTCGACCTGCGAACGTCCTAACCGGCGCCCGATCGCAGGCCAAGGTCGTCGACGACACCAACGAGACAGAGAGCAACGATGGACTCGCTTATCAAGCTGACCGACGAGCAGGCCGCACTCCGGGAGGTCGCCCGGCAGGTGGCTACGGCACGCTACGCGCCCCGGGCCCGTGAGTGGGACGACGCGGCGAGCCCGCTGCCCCACGACGAGCGCCGCCGCCTCGCCGACCTCGGCTTTCTGGGTCTGACCCTTCCGGAGGCGTACGGCGGCCACGACCGTCCGCTGCTGGACGCACTGATCGTCCTCGAGGAGTTGGCCAAGGCCTCGCCAGTGGCTGCCTGGCCCGTCTTCGAGGCCAACGCTGGCCCGGCCCGCGTCGTGCACCTGTTCGGCACGGAGGAGCAGAAGGCGCGACTGCTGCCCCCGATCATCGCGGGCGAGGCGACGCTCGCCGTGTCGATCTCCGAACCCGACGCGGGCACGGCGGCGACTGACATGACGACGCGCGGGCGGATCGAAGGCGACGAGGTTGTCGTCAATGGCGTCAAGCGGTGGTGCTCCGGCGCGGGACACTCCGAGCAGTACCTCGTCTACCTCCGGCTCTCGGACGCGCCGGGTGCCAGAGGAATCGGGGCCGTGGTCATCGACGCCGCCACCCCTGGGGTCACCTTCGGGCCGCAGGAGAGGCTGATGGGGTTCCGCGGGATCATGTCCGCCGACATCATGTTCGACGAGGTGCGGGTGCCCGTCGCGAACCTGATCGTGCCTGCTGGTGGTTTCGGGAAGTTGTTCACGGCGTTCTCCATCGAACGCCTGGGCAACGCGACGATGTCACTGGCGATCGGCCAGACGGCATTGGACCGCTCGGCGGCCTACGTGCGCGAGCGCCGGCAGTTCGGCCGTCCGATCGCCGAGTTTCAGATGGTGCAGTCGATGCTCGCCGAGATGGTGATGAAGGTGCAGGGCGCCCGCATGCTTCTTTACGCCGCGGCGAACGAGGCTGGGGTAGGCGCGCCATCGGCGCTCTCGGCCTCGGTCGCCAAGTGCAATGCGAACGAGATGGCCAAGTCGGTCTCGGATCACGCGATCCAGATCCACGGCGGCTACGGATACTCGGCGGAGTACGAGCTCGAGCGACTCCATCGTGACTCGCACGGTTGGGCGCTCGCGGGTGGGACGATCAACATCCAGCGCATGCGCATCGCGTCCGAGTATCTCGGCCTGCGCTTCAACCAGCGATCGAGCGAGCCCGAGCCGGCGGTCCTCAGCTGACAGGCGGCCGCGGCGCCCACCCCGGAGGAACGACATGAACCCGACGCCCGAAGATCCGTCCAGTGCCGCGCCCGGCCTGTTCCGGCGCCTGAACCCTGCGCGGCTCAGCGACGTAGTGGGGGACTTCGACGACGCGGACGCTGCCGCCGCCGAGGAGGCGGTCGTCGCCACGACGAATGCCTACCCAGCGTGGGATGCCACCTCGATCACTGAGCGTGCCGCGCTCCTCCTGCGCGCGGCGGCGAACTTGCGCCAGCGTGCCGACTCGATCGGCGCTGCCATCACCCGTGAGGAGGGCAAACCCCTGGCGCGGGCGGTGGGCGAGGTCGTCAGGTCGGCGGAGACTCTGGAGTACTTCGCCGGCTCCGTGCTTCAGCCCACCGGTGTCACTGTGCCGTCGCTGCGTCCCGGCGTCCGCCTGGAGACCCGGCGTCACTCCCTGGGTCCGGTCCTGGTCGTGACCCCCTTCAACTTTCCGGCGTTCCTGGCGGCGACGAAGTTGGGTCCGGCGCTTCTGTGGGGCAACACGGTGGTGTGGAAGCCCTCGCCGCACGTCCCGGTGGCCTCGTCGCTCGTCCACCGGGCGTTCCTCGACGCGGGCATCCCGCAGGGTGCCGTCGAGCTCGTCCTTACCTCCGATGTCGAGACCAGCCGGTTCCTCGTGGCTCACGATGGCTTGCGCGCGATCAGCTTTACGGGCTCGACCGCGGTCGGCCTGGCGATCGGCCGCGCGGCGGCTGAGCGTCACGTACGGATCCAGCAAGAGCTCGGTGGCAAGAACGTGCTCGCGGTGGCGAGAGACGTGCCGGTCGCGGAGGCCGCAGCCGTGGCCGTCGAGAGCGCCTTTGGGGAGAGCGGGCAGAAATGTACCGCCGCCGGACTGGTTGTCGTCGATGCGGCGGTGTACGACGACTTCATGGCGCAGGTGGAGAAGGAGATGTCCCACCTGGTGCTGGGGGAGGGCGTGGACCCGGAGGTCGCGATCGGGCCGCTGATCGACGCTCCCGCCCTGGAGCACGTGCACCGCCTCGTGGAGGCGTCGGTCGCCGCCGGGGCACGGGTCGAGTTGGAGGGTGTGGGTGAGAACCGCGTCCGTCTGGAGCAGGGCTACTTCTTCGTGCCTCGGGTCGTCCGGCTGCCCTCCCGACTGACTCCGCTGCAGACCGAGGAAACTTTCGGACCGATCCTGACGGTTGTCCCATCGACGGACCTGATCGACGATGCCCTTGCGCTGATCCGCGCGTCGCGAATGGGGCTGTCGGCCTCGGTGCTGACCCATGACCTGCGTGTCGCGGAACGCTTCGTGGCGGGGGCGGAGGCGGGGCTGATCGGCGTAAATCTCCCGACTACTGGCGTCGAGTTCCAGGTGCCGTTCGGTGGTTGGAACAACTCCGGCGGCCCGTTCCCCGAAGCGGGCCCGAGCGCTCGCGACTTCTACACGCGGAACAAGACGGTCGCGGTGAATTCTCTGGGACTCTGACTATCTGTCGTTGCAAATGTCGTCATTTTCGCATACATTAATGTCATGCGGAATGGGCCCTCCAGTGATGACACGATGTCCGGCTCGGTCGCGGGGGCACTTGACGGCATCCTGGTCGCCGACTTCTCGCGAGTGCTCGCGGGTCCCTACCTGACAATGCTCCTCGGTGATCTCGGCGCTACGGTGATCAAGGTCGAGTCCCCCGAGGGGGATCAGACGCGGGGCTGGGGACCACCATGGCGCGACGGCGAGACCACCTACTTCCGGGGGGTCAACCGCAACAAGCGCTCGATCGTTCTCGATCTGAAGAAGGCCGAGGACCAGGCTCTCGCTCGGGAGCTGGCCCTTCGTGCCGACGTGCTGGTCGAGAACCTCCTCCCGGGGCGGATGAAGTCCTTCGGGCTGGACTACGCGGCCCTCCAGCCCGCGAACCCCGGACTCGTCTACTGCTCGCTGTCGGGATTCGGTTCGCAGCCGCGGGGAGCCCGGCTGCCCGGCTTCGACTTGGTGGCGCAGGCCGCCGGCGGGCTGATGTCGATCACGGGGTCAGCCGAGGGCACTCCCATGAAGGTGGGAGTCGCGGTCGTCGACGTGCTTTGCGGCCTGCACGGTGGCATGGGCGTGCTGGCAGCGCTCGCGGCGCGCGCCTCGCATGGTCGGGGCCAGCTGGTCGAGGTGAACCTCCTGGCGAGCACGCTGTCAGGCCTCGCCAATCAGGCGGCCGCATTCCTGATGGCGGGGGAGGTCCCGGGTCGGCTCGGGAACGCCCATCCGAGTGTCGTGCCGTATGAGGTCTTCGAGGTGGCTGACGGTGACGTGGTCATCGCTGCCGGCACAGAGCGCCAGTTCCGCCAGCTCTGCAGTGTGCTCGACCTGGGCGAGCTTCTCGGCGATGAGAGATTCGCGACCAACGTCGCTCGGGTGCAGAACAGGGTGCTACTGCGCAAGATCCTGTGCGACCGCCTCGCCGGCTTCACTCGTGCGGAGGCGACCGAGGCGCTGTCCGCAGCAGGAGTACCGGTCGGGCCGGTGAACGACATCGCAGACGCCTTCAAGCTCGCTCGCGACCTGGACCTGGAGATGCTGTGGAGGATCGACGGCATCGATCACGTGAGGTCCCCATTCTTCCTAAGCGAGAACGCCCCGACGCCCCGATCGGGCGCTCCGTCGCTCGACGCTGACGGAGCGGACCTCCGTGAGTGGCTCTCTGCTGAGCATTTTCCGGGCACAGGCGGCCCGGGTGCGAGCGGCCCGCGGCCAGCCCACCCCTGATCTGCGCCGCATTCTGGCGCGTTCTCAGCCGAGTACGCGGCGGTGCAGCGAGATGGCCCCCCATCGTGGGGGGCCATCGTCGTCGTGGACCTGACGCGTAGCCGACATTGGTGGACCGTGGGTGGCGGCAGGTGTAAGCCGTGCCTGCACCGCAGTGACCCGTGGGCCATCGCCGGACTGAGCGAGTCCCGCCTCGGGGGAATACCTGTCAACAGTTGCGGGGCCCGGCGGCCTGGGAACGCAGCCCGCCTCAGAGCTGCGCATTCCGAGAGTCGCGTGACTGCGCGACCGTCACGTCTGGGGCCGGTGCGCTGATCTCCGCATTCTGGGCGGAGAGAGGACTGATCGTGAGGCTAGGCATCACGCGCTCTACGGGCGCCGAGTGCGCTGGTCGGCCACCTGCGCGATGCCGCCGCCGGCCGGGTCGCCAGTGCTGCAGCTGACGCCGGCCAGGTGATCGCGCTGACCCTGGGCGGCATGCTTACGGTCTTGCGCAAGGACCGGGGTCCGCCCGAGGTCCGCGCCAAGGAAGCCCTGTTGACGCGCCCGGACCCGACCTTCCAGCCCCTTCCTCGAGCCGGCACGGTGAGTGCGGCCATTCTGCTGGCCGAGGTCGTGTTCGTCGGGGCGCAATCTCGGCGCAACAGTCCCTGGCCGCCCTGGCTGGTGCAGCCACATTCGACATGGCAAATGGGCAAGAATGCCAACGTCGGCTTCCCGTGCGGCCGCGACAAGCTACTCCGCACCGCCTCGCCGGCTGGAGCGAGACGCCTCACACGCCAACGCCTCCAGAGGCCGGTGATACCTGCAGGCGAACACGCCCCCGCGGCTGCCGACGCACCGCTGCAACCGTCTGGTCCACGGCTGAAATCGGCTGGCGCCGCGGGCGAGACCAGATACTTTTCAGCCGGACCAACACGACCGCCTCCGTTCCCAGTCGGGAGGCTGTTGACACAGGCCTGGGTCCTGTCAGGCGCCCACCCAGGCCCGGATCGCGTCCCCGTGCTGGTTCAGCATCGGGGGAGCCAAGTGCGTTCTGCGCCCGCCGGCGGGCAGGCTGTGGTTGAAGCGGATGGGCGGGCCGGGCAGGGTGATTCGACCGAGTGCTGCGTGTTCGACCTCGAGGAGCAGCCCTTGAGTGGCGGTCTGTTCCCACTCGTAGACCTGGTCCAGCGTGCGGACCTGGCCGCTTGGGATACCGATTCGGTTCAAACGCTCGAGGAGCTCCTCAGCCTCCAGCGTCCCGAACCGGGACGCGATGGCCTCGTGGACCGCCGCGCGAGCCCCGACACGCTGGGGATTCGACGCCCACTCGGGGCGGTCTAGGTCGAACTCCTCCGCGAGGCGCCTCCACATCGCCTCAGTTCCCACCGCGATCTGCACCGGTCCGTCTGCGGCCTGGAACAGGCCATAGGGACAGATGGAGGGGTGATGCACTCCGGTCGCTGTCGGAGTCTCCTGTGCGACAGTGTGACGAGTCCCTTGGAAGGCGTGTACGCCCACGATGGCCGCGAGCAGGCTGGTGGTCACATGTTGTCCGCTGCCGCTCGTTTCCCGCTCGTGGAGAGCTGCCAGGACCCCGTAGGCGCCGTAGATACCGGCCAACAAGTCCCCGATGGGCACCCCGACCCGCATCGGCTCGCCAGGCGCGCCGGTGAGGGACATCAACCCCGCCTCGCCCTGAGCGATCTGGTCGTAGCCGGGCCGGTCCGCGGCGGGGCCATCGGGGCCAAAGCCACTGATCGACAGCGCGATCAGGCGCGGGTTGCGGGCGCTCAACTGCGCGAAGGAAAAGCCGAGCCGGTCCATGACGCCCGGCCTGAAGTTCTCGATGAGGACGTCGGCGCGATCAACCAGGCGCCACAGGACGTCGGCGTCGGCGGGGTCCTTCAGATCAAGCGCGATCGACTCCTTGTTGCGGTTGCAGCTCAAGAAGTACGTCGAATGCTCTCGGTCGTCGCGACCTGGGAGGAAGGGTGGTCCCCAGCCCCTGGATTCGTCGCCTTGGGGGGACTCGACCTTGATCACCCGTGCCCCCAGGTCGCCCAACATCATCGCGGCGTGAGGACCGGCAAGGGCGCGGGAAAGGTCGAGCACCACCAGATCTGCGAGAGGTCCGGCAGAACCGGCCTCGTCCGGTAGGTCGGAGGCGAGGACGTGGTGGGTGCTTGTCATCGGCGAGTTCCTGAGGTGAGGGTTGGAATTTAGTCGACAATAACGCATGCAGTTCGCCATGCAACACTGTCGCCATATCAACCGACAGGAGGGCAGCATGGCTGATGAATCCGTGGGGCGCATCGTCAGTGGCGTCGACGATCGGGGGGTGGCCACGTTGGTGCTCAGCAATCCGGCGCGGCGCAACGCGATCACGGGTCGAATGCGGCGCGCTATCGAGCAGCTCCTTGAGGAGTGGGAGGAGGACTCGACGGTCCGCGTCGTCGTAGCGTCGGGAGAGGGCGGTCGCTCTTTCTGCTCTGGATTGGACCTGGCGGAGGAGGCGTCGAGGGAGCACCGTGACCTGGCGCAGGACCTCCGACGGTTCTGGGGTGCCTGGCAGCGATTCACGAAGCCCGTCATCGCCAGGATCGAGGGTCACTGCATCGGCGGCGGAGTGCTGACGGCGTTGCATGCCGACCTCCGTTATTGCTCGCAGGAGAGCATCTTCTCGATTCCGGCCGCCCGTCTCGGGCTCCCCTTCGGCTTCGACTCCGCCCAGCCGGTGGTGGAAGCCATTGGCCGCGCTCGAGCGACTGAACTGGTGCTCACCGCCCGCAGCTTCGACGCGCAGGACGCCCTGCGCCTGGGCTTGGTGTCGCAGGTCGTCCCCGCGGAGGAGTTGGCGAGTGTCGTCGATCAGCTAGCCGCTGACATCGCCGAGAACGCGCCGTTGACTGTACGGGCGGCGAAGGCGGGCATCCGGGAGGCGGCGCGCGATGCCGGTGACCGCGACCTCGCCGCAGTGGACCGCTTCGTCGCGGCCGCGCGCTCCTCGCAGGACCTCCTCGAGGGCCGCGCTGCGCGCAGGGAGAGGCGCGCTCCGCGGTTCGAAGGGAAGTGATCCCTTGTGTCTGCAGGAGTGTATGCATTATCGTCGGCGAAAATGACTGAGAGGGTGGCAGCGGTGAGTGAGCTCACGTCGTACCAGATGTTCATCGACGGTGCGTGGGACGCCGGCACGACCGGACGGCGCATGCAGTCGGTCAATCCCTACACCGGCCAGGTCTGGGCCGACTTTCCCGAGGGGGACGAGACTGACGTCGACCGCGCGGTCCGTGCCGCCCGCCGCGCCTTCGAGGAGACCGACTGGACGCGGCGTCCGCGCTACCGCGCGGAGGTCCTGCGCAAGCTGGCCGACCTGATCGAGCGTGACGCTGAGCGGTTTGCTCAGCTCGAGTCGACCGACAACGGAAAGACCATCAGTGAAGAGCGCCGGATGTACGAGAGCCTGCCGGCCTTCTACCGGCTGGCGGCCAGCTATGCGGAGACGATGTCCGGTGACGTGCCCACGGGGGCCAACCCCGATGTCCTGAGCATGACGATGTACGAGCCTTACGGCGTGATCGGCATCCAGACGCCTTGGAACACGCCGGGAGTCATCTTTGGGCAGGCGGCAGCGCCCGCTTTGGCGACCGGCAACGCGGTCGTCGTGAAGCCCTCCGAGCTCGCTCCGTGCTCGACGCTCGAGTTCGGCCGCCTGGCCCTCGAGGCGGGCCTGCCCGATGGTCTGGTCAACATCGTGACTGGTCCTGGACCCGCCGTCGGGGCGGCCCTGTGCGCCCACCCCGGGGTGGACAAGCTGGTTTTCACGGGTAGCCCTGCCGCCGGGCGCATGGTCGCGGCGGCGGGCGCGTCTCGGCTAGCTCCGGTTCTGCTGGAGCTCGGCGGCAAGTCGGCCAACATTGTTTTCCCTGATGCCGATCTGGACGCGGCGGTCGAGGGGCTTGTGCGCGGATTCACCGCCTCGGCGGGGCAGACCTGCGTATGTGGCAGTCGCGCGCTGATCCACGAGTCGATCTATGCCGAGGTCGTGGAGCGCATGATCAAGGCCGTCGGTGAGCTTCGCGTTGGCGACCCGGCCGACCCCGCCACCGAGCTCGGGCCGGTGTTCTCCCGCCAGCAGTTCGACCACATCGACGAGCTCGTTCGCAGCAGTGTGGAGGAGGGTGCCGACATAGCGTGCGGAGGTGGCCTGATCGAGGGATGCACGGGCAACTTCTACGCACCGACGATCGTGACCAACGCCCACAACCAGATGCGCATCGCTCAGGAGGAGGTGTTCGGGCCGGTCGTGGTCTGCATTCCCTTCCGTACCGAGGAAGAAGCCATCCGCATCGCGAACGGAACCGCGTTCGGGCTCGCGGCGGGGGTATGGACCGCCGACCTCAACCGAGCGCATCGAATGACCCGCGACCTCCGGTCCGGGAAGGTATGGGTCAACCACTACCGCGCGGGCGATGCCAACTTCCCCTTCGGAGGAATCGGCGAGAGTGGCTACGGGCGGGTCAACGGCATGGACGGGATCCGGGAGATGACGCGCTCCAAGAGCGTGCAGATCCTGCTGGATCAGAATCGCGCCTGAGCAGCGCCTGCGGATGAGACGTCACGTCGGTCGAGTCGACCATGTCATCTGGGTGGTACGACCGGAGAACCTCAAGCGCTACGCCGACGAGGCGGCAGACCTGCTGGGTGTCGAGTTCGAGCACATGCACGGACCGACGGTGTCGGGGCGCCCTCGTGAAGCCTATGTCTCCTTCGATGCCGGGATCGAGTTCATGACGCCGCACGCCGCGGACGACGAGCTTGCCCAGGATCGTCTCGATTTCCTGGAGCGCCACGGCGAGGGAATTTGGGGGATCGTCTTCGGTGTCGACTCGGTCGCGGGAGCAGTCGCCTCGGCGCGCGCAGCGGGACGCCCCGGTGGGGAGTTGCGTCTCCACGGCTTCGGGCCCGAGGCGCGCAAGAAGCTCATGGCCCGGTGGACCACGCGAGTCATCGATGTCCAGGAGGCCTATGTGGGCTCCATGGCGGGCTCGCAGTTGATGTTCGGAGAGATCGAGTACACGGACGAGTGAAAGACGAATGAGCAGCAAGCAGGTACAGCAGCTGGACCGTGTGATCATCCGTTTCGCTGGCGACTCCGGAGACGGGATGCAACTCACCGGCGACCGGTTCACCCAACAGTCGGCGGCGTTCGGCAACGACTTGGCCACATTCCCCAACTTTCCCGCGGAGATCCGGGCGCCACAGGGCACCCTGCCGGGCGTCTCGTCGTTCCAGGTTCATTTCGCGGATCACGACATCCTCACGGCAGGAGACGCCCCGGACGTCCTGGTTGCGATGAACCCGGCCGCACTCAAGGCCAACGTGGGCGACATGGTGCCGGGTTCGGTCATCATCGTGGACTCCCACGACTTCACCGGCCGCAACCTGCAGAAGGCGGGTTACGCGGCCAACCCGCTGGAGGAGGAGGGGGCAGGCTCGCTCGCCGAGAGCCACCAGCTCTCCGTGCTGGATCTGACCGGTATGACCGTAGAGGCCGTCAGGGAATTCGGTCTGTCCCGCAAGGACGCCGCCCGGGCCAAGAACATGTTCGCGCTGGGGTTGTTGTCGTGGATGTATGGTCGCCCCACCGAGACCACGGTCGACTTCCTCGCTGCCCGGTTCGCCAAGGCCCCGGCCGTCAGGGACGCCAACATCACGGCCTTCAAGGCCGGGTGGAACTACGGCGAGACAACCGAGACCTTCGTCGTCCGGTACGAGATCAAGCCCGCTGCGATGGCGCCGGGAACCTATCGAAACATCTCGGGCAACCTTGCGCTCTCCTATGGCCTGGTCGCCGCGGGCGTGCAGTCCGGCTTGCCGATCTTCTTGGGAACCTACCCGATCACCCCAGCCTCGGACATCCTCCACGAGCTGAGCAAGCACAAGCGGTTCGGCATCACGACTTTTCAGGCGGAGGACGAGATCGCCGGCATCGGATCTGCACTCGGCGCTAGTTTCGCCGGCGCCCTTGGCATCACCACGACGTCGGGCCCCGGCGTGGCGCTCAAGTCAGAGGCGATCGGTCTGGCGGTGATGACCGAACTTCCCCTGGTCATCGTCGACGTCCAGCGCGGCGGACCGTCCACCGGACTCCCCACCAAGACCGAGCAGGCCGACCTGCTGCAGGCGATGTACGGACGCAACGGCGAGTCACCCATCCCGGTCGTCGCGCCCCAATCGCCGGGCGACTGCTTCTCCGCGGCCGTCGAAGCCGCCCGCATCGCCGTCACCTACCGCACCCCGGTGATGCTCCTTTCCGACGGCTACCTCGCCAACGGCTCAGAACCGTGGCGGGTGCCGGTCGTCAAGGACCTGCCGCGCATTGAGCCGAGGTTCGCGACGCCGGAGGGCAGGTCGGAGCCTGATGCGACCCACCCCGACGTCGAGCGCGCGTCCTTCCTACCCTACGCGCGCGATCCCGACACGTTGGCCCGGCCGTGGGCGATCCCGGGCACCCGGGGCCTGGAGCACCGCATCGGTGGTCTGGAAAAGGCCGACGGTCACGGGAACATCTCCTACGACCCGGCCAACCACGAGCGCATGGTCCGACTCCGTCAGGCCAAGATCGATCGGATTGCTGCCTCGCTGCCGCCGCTGCAGGTGGACGATCCGTCCGGCCGCGCCACCGTCCTTGTCCTAGGTTGGGGTTCAACCTACGGTCCGATCGGCGCCGCGTGCCGCCGCGTGCGCCGCGCTGGGTATGACGTGGCACAGGCCCACCTGCGTCACCTCAATCCTTTCCCCGGAGACCTTGGTGACATCCTGCGGTCCTACGACAAGGTCCTCGTTCCCGAAATGAACCTCGGCCAGTTGTCGCTGCTGATTCGCGCGAGGTATCTCGTCGACGCGGTCGGCTACAACCAGGTCAACGGCATGCCGCTCAAGGCGGCCGAGCTCGCCGAGGCCCTCACCGAACTCCTCCAGTCCGTGACAACTGGCCCGGACGCTCCTCGCCTGCTGAAAGGTGTCGCGCGATGACCTATGTGATCTCCCAACCCTGTGTCGACGTCAAGGATCGCGCGTGTGTCGACGAATGCCCGGTCGACTGCATCTACGAGGGCCGCCGGATGCTCTACATCCACCCGGACGAGTGTGTCGACTGCGGAGCCTGCGAGCCGGTGTGCCCGGTGGAGGCGATCTACTACGAGGACGACGTGCCGGCCGAGTCGAAGGGGTACCACGACGCCAACGTGAGCTTCTTCGCCGATCTGGGCTCACCTGGTGGTGCCGCCCAGCTGGGCCTGATCGACGCCGACGCGCCGATGATCGCCGGACTTCCTCCGCAGAACCAGGAGAAGGAATGACCGCCGTCGAGCTGCCTTTCCCTGGCCTGGCGGGTGTCCCGGTGGAGAATGGCCCTCGGGATCGGAAGGCCTATGCGTCAGACCAGGAGGTGCGCTGGTGCCCCGGTTGCGGCGACTATGCGATCCTCGCTGCGATGCAGGGCTTCCTGCCCTCTCTCGGCCTGAGGCGGGAGAACATCGTGTTCGTCTCCGGGATCGGCTGCTCCTCCCGCTTTCCGTACTACCTCAACACCTACGGCATGCACTCGATCCACGGCCGGGCGCCAGCGATCGCGACTGGCATCGCCACAGCGCGGGAGGATCTCTCAGTCTGGGTGATCACGGGTGACGGTGACGCCCTGTCCATCGGCGGCAATCACCTGATCCACGCGCTCCGGCGCAACGTGAACCTGAAGATTCTGCTGTTCAACAACCGGATCTACGGTCTGACCAAGGGGCAGTACTCGCCGACGTCGGAGGCCGGCAAGATCACGAAGTCGACGCCCGCGGGCTCGGTGGATCATCCGTTCAACCCGGTGTCGCTGGCGCTGGGCGCCGAGGCGACGTTCGTCGCGCGCACCATCGACAGCGACCGCAAACACCTCACCTCGGTGCTCGCGGCGGCTGCAGCTCACCGCGGCACGGCCCTGGTCGAGATATACCAGAACTGTCCGATCTTCAATGACGGCGCCTTCGACGCGGTGAAGGACAACGACACCCGGGCTGATGCGATCATTCCGCTGGTCCACGGCGCCCCGATCCGGTTCGGTCGCCCGGGGTCGGATGGTCTCGGCACACGCGGAGTCGTACGTGCGGCCCACGGCGGAGTCGAGGTCGCGGTGGTCACCGACGACAACGTCGGTGATCTCGTCGTGCACGACCAAGGGAGCGAGGATCCGACCCTCGCCTTCGCGCTCTCGCGTCTGACGGACGTAGGGGTCCTTCACCAAGCGCCGATCGGCGTCTTCCGGTCGGTTATCCGACCGACGTACGACGACGATGCCCGTCGCCAGGTGGCCGTCGCCGCGGCAGGGGAGGATGATCTCGCCGGCGCCCTGGGTTCGTTGCTGCAAGGCAAGGACACATGGGCCGTGAAATGAACGGGATTCTGATAGCCCGCAAAAGATTCGGCGAGAATGTAGACATTCTAGATGGATGCCGACTAGCGTTGCAGAGGTCACAGACCGTGCAGCAAGTGCTGAGCATCGACTTCGTGAAGGTCGCGTGCGACAACCGAAAGGGAGAAGTTAGGTGACTGCGTCCGTCGAAACTCAGGATCTCGGAAAGGTCTTTGGGCGCGGTGCCGGCAAGGTCGAGGCGCTGCGGGACATCAACCTGTCGATCGAAGCCGGCGAACTGCTAGTCCTCGTCGGGCCCAGCGGCTGCGGTAAGACAACACTGTTGCGTTGCCTGGCCGGCCTCGAGGACGCGACCACCGGCCAGATCCGCATCGGCGGGGAGACTGTCTTCGACAGCGGCAGGAATGTGCTCGTTCCGCCGTATGCTCGCGACATCGGCATGGTCTTCCAGAAGTACGCCCTCTGGCCCCACATGACCATTCGGCAGAACGTGGAATATCCGCTGCGGTCCCGTGGCAAGAAGGAGCGGATCGGCGCGGGCCGTGTCGACGAGGTCCTCAAGACCGTAGACTGCCTGCACCTGGCCGATCGCTACCCGAGCCAGCTCAGCGGCGGACAGCAGCAGCGGGTCGCGGTCGCCCGCGCGATCGTGTCCGAGCCGGCCGTGCTCCTGCTCGACGAGCCGCTCTCGAACCTCGACGCACTCCTGCGTGTGAGCCTTCGTGACGAGCTCCACGCGCTCCACCAGCGCTTTCCCTTCACCGGTGTCTACGTGACCCACGATCAAAGCGAAGCCATGAGTCTCGGGGATCGGGTCGCCGTCATGCGGGACGGTCAGATCGAGCAGCTCGCGCCTCCCCGGACGATCTTTGACCGCCCTGCCACCCCGGAGGTCGCTCGCTTCGTCGGCGTCCGGAATCGATTCGAGGTGCGCTCCAACGGGTCGGGCTGGGAGGTTCCGGCGGGACCCTTCGCGCTGCGACCGCTGGCGGCAGGCGCAGAGAACGTGCTCTTGGGCGTCCGTGCCGAGCACCTCCGACTCACCCCTCTGGCGACGGGCGCCGAAACGATCCCGGGCCAGCCGCTGGTCGAGGGCAAGGTGCTCGACAAGATCTTCGGCGGTCTCGGTGTCGAGTACGTCGTGGACACCGCTGCCGGGACGTTTCACGCGGCAGTGCGTCGAGTCGAGGAGTCGGCGGAGGTCGGCGATCGCGTGATGCTGTCCGTGGTACCAGAAGAGGCCCACGTCTTCGCCGCCGGTCAGCGACTCTGAACCGCGCCGCGTCCCGCGAAAGAGTCGCGGATGTAATAGATAGTGGGACGGGACGCTACGCGTCGTCGGCGTCACCGGGGCGCTCCCGGAGGGATTGGCGAGGGCCACGCTCGCGCGCTCGCGGGCGGCAAGACGGTGGTCGCATGCTGTGACATCGACGCAGCGGGAGCGCAGGCGGGTTACGGACGCGATGCGTCGCTGCAGGTGGGCCGGCGGCGGGCCGTAGTGATTGATGCGGCCTCTGTGACCCGCGAGTGCGGGGAGACGCAACGTCGTGGACGCCTCGGCAGCATCGACATCCTGGCCGACAACGTGGCGTTGGTGGCACGGCTGCTCCCGCAGCCCGATCCTCGGACAGTCTCGAGGGCATCGATCGCGCTCTTGGGGTCAGCCTTTCGGCCGCAGTCCAGTGCGTCGCGCGAAGCTCTCGTACAAGACGAGTCGTGGTAGAGGCCACATCTTCCACGCAGGTGTCGGAGCGCCGCTCGCCGCCGCCTCGGTTCATGGCATCGCCAAACTCGCATCGTCGGGTCTCGCCACGTGCTGACGAGGGATTGTGTCCGAGGGATCATCTCAACGCCATCGCCCGGATCTGGGCGACAGTTCGGCGGCCGTCGGCCTGATGCATGGCGACTCGGAGGCACGACGTCGGATGGTGGCTGTGAAACGCGCCGGGAGTTTCGGTGCCGCTCTGGCGGCTCGTTCCGGCTCTTGGTGTCTACGACGGGAACCTGGATGACGTCCAGAGCCTGCGTGTAGGCGGCCGGCTGGGTTTGCGACCCGGGTCGGGTCTGGAGCGTCGCGCCGGCGCCGGACGTGCGGAGGCTGGCTCGGCTCGGCCCCGATCCCTGCGGGCGATCAGGTGCTGATTTCCAGGCGAATGATCTGGTCCTCCGTGAGGGTGAAGGCCATGTTGAGATCTGCCTCGCCGCCGGGGAAGTTCCCCTCGATGTGCGTAGCGACGGTCCAGACCTCGTTGTCGTCGGTGACCGTCAGGAGGTCGGTCTCGTACTCGAACTCGGTGGACGCCTGGCGGAAATGTTCCAGAGCGGCGTCGCGGCCTCGAACGGTCCTGCCGTCGTCGACGACCGTAACGCCTGCGGCCAAGTGGGTGACCGCGTCGTCGTACCGGTGGTCGATGTGCGCTCGGAGGTAGGCGGCGATCGGCGGCGGCACCTGTTGGTAGGTGAAGGGGCGGGTGCTGGCCATCTCGAGATTCCTTTCTGGCAGGGCGCGGGCGACCGGATGCATCCTGGGACGCCACCTTCGAGTATATCAGCGATATATACGGTACGCTAGCAATGTGAGCGACTCGAGGAACGACCTCTCGGCCAAGGATCGGCTCCTGCTCGCGGCGACCAACCTGATGGATCGTGGCGAGGACTTCTCGACCCGCGATGTCCTGGCGGCCGCCCAAGTCACCGCTCCAACGCTGTACCACCACTTCGGCAACAAGCAGGGTCTGACGGACGCGGTCGCCCGGCATGGCTTCAGCCAGTACGTCGTCATCGCCCCCACTTCGGCGGACGCAGTCGGAGCTATCCGCGACGGCTGGCGGCAGCACGTAGAGTTCGGGCTGGAGCACCCTCGCTTCTATGCCCGGCTCTACGGCAACATCGAGCCGGGCCGGCCCTGCGCCGTCACCGCTCCGGCCTTGGACATGCTGCTGCGCGTTCTCGAGCCGGCGGCCATTGACGGGCGCCTCCTGGTGGCGCCACGGCAGGCGGCCCCCCGAATCCTGGCGGCGAACGTCGGTGTGACGCTCAGCCTGATCGGCCAGCCAGAGGATGCGCGCGATCCGGACCTGTCGGCGGCGTTGTGCGAGGCAGTCCTAGCGTCTGTTTTCGAAGATCTGGTGTCGGCTCATCGGCCGACCGTCGGCGTCGCGTCCCATGCGATCGCGCTGGCCGCGGGGCTGCCGCGGGCCAACGTGTCGCTCAGCGACGCGGAGCGCGCGCTCCTGCTTGAGCTCCTGGAGCGCATCGCCAACGCAGAGGATGCCCGTTAGACAGCGGAAGGCGGGACGCACTGTTCGCAGTGCAGTTGAAAGCCTGTCAGCGGCGCGAGGTTGGACCGCCGTGATGGGTGAAGTCGCGCCCCCGCGAGGCTGCACAGACCTCGCGGGCGACGCGGAGGCCGACTAGGCCCGCTCGCTACGAGGATTGCTCGGCACCCTCCTGTTGCAGCCGGTGCGAATGCCATGCGGGGTTCGGCCGTTGGTTGCCTCTCCGGGTGCGGCGGTAGCATGTGAATGCCGCAGCTGTGCGCGATAGTTGAGAGATCTGGTGCCATGACGTCGATAGCAAACGCCGACGAGCAAACCGATGTGGGGAGCGGTTTGGTCGCAGAGCAGATCCGCGCCCTCATTGCCCGCCAGGAGCTGCTGCCTGGTCAGAAGATCGTGCAGATTGACCTGGCGAACCGACTGGGTGTCTCGCGCAGCCCGCTCCGCGAGGCGCTACGGGAACTTGAATCGGACGGGTTGGTCTCATACGAGGCGAATCGCGGTTATGCCGTGGCTCGGATCAGCGCTGCCGAGCTGGCGCAGGTGTACAAGCTTCGTGCGTTTCTCGAGACCGAGATCTTCCGGTCGCTACCCAAGCCCTCGAAGGCCCAGATGGCCGCACTGGTCGACATCAACAAGCGAATCGAGAAGGCGTCTCGTGACGGCGACGTGGGCGAGATGCTTGGGCTCATCCGAGATTTCCACTTTGCGATCTTCGATCTCTCCGATCTGACCGTTTTCCGGCGGCAGGTGCGCCGCTTGTGGCAACTGTCCGAGGTCTATCGCGCGATCTACCTCAGACTCCCTGACTCCAGGGAGAACATCATCCGCGACCACGAGCGCATGCTCCGTGCGTTGCGCGAGTACGACCTGGACAATCTGGTAGGGATCAGTGAGGAGCATCGCTCGGGCGCTGCACAGGTCATCCTGGGACTCGTTGGAGGATGACCTGTGGAGGGGCGTCGTGACCCTTCGCGAAGCAGCCGGACCGTTGACGCCTACAGCAACGCCGGAGACGTAGTTCGCCTCGTCCGCCGAGGGCGGTCGAGAGGGTACGGACTCCAGCCGGCTTAGGGTTCAATGGACAGGGTCGTGATGGGGTCGCCGGCGATCACAAATCGGTAGCGCAGATCTACCGCGGGGCCGGGAAGTTCCCCTCGAGTTAGTTGGCCCTGGTCCACCCGACGTAACGATCTGAGGAGCATCAACGCCCTCGCTGATCCCAGATCGGGCTCTACCAGGCCGAGCTCATTCGCCCCGAAGGTCCTTGGCGCGGCGTCGAGCACGTCGACGTCGAGGACCTGAACTGGGTCGACTCCTTCAACAACGACAACGACCCCACGAAGCCCTCGAAGACCTCACAGCGGTGGCACGGTCATTCGGGAGAAGCGTCCAGGACGAGCGCGACGTAGGTCCAGTCCGCGTGCGGTTCGACGGAAGTCAGGTCGACGACCCAGACTGGTCCGGACCGCTGGCGACGAACTGCCGTTTCCCCACAGGCGCTTGCCCCCGGCGTACCCCGAGGCCGCAACCTCCGTGGTTGCATGAGTTGATCTGACCCCTGCGCAAGCGTGAATCCGACGCGCGAAGGCCGGGAGAGCCATTCGCAATGAGAAGGTCAGGGGTTCGAATCCCCTCACCTCCACCCGGCACCAGGGCTCCGGACCTCATCGAGGGACGGGGCCCTGAGTCATTTCCGCCTCCTCCGGGACTCGGCGACCTCGCCGGCGAGCCGGACCGACGTGGCGCTGGTTGCGCCTCCCGGACCCGGGTACCTCGCCGCACGAGACCGCGACGCAGGAGGCGAGAGCGTGAGCACCAACCAGGAGCAACAGGTCGACCAGGCCACCATCCGGGCCGCCCTCGGCGTGCCCGAGGAGTTCGACGCGGCCGCGGAGACCGAGCGGAGGATCGCGTTCCTGGCCGACTACCTCGAGCGGTCCGGCGCGTCGGGCTACGTGCTCGGCATCAGTGGGGGAGTCGACTCCACCGTCGCCGGGCGGCTGGCCAGCGTCGCCTGCGAGCGCACCGGGAAGACGTTCACCGCGATGCGGCTGCCCTACGGCACGCAGGGCGACGAGTCCGACGCCGCCGCGGCCGTCGAGTTCATCGCCCCGACGCAGACGCTGACGGTCGACATCAAGCCCGCGGTCGACGCACTGCACGCCGCGACGACCGCCGACGACACCCCGCCCGAGGTCGCCGACTTCGTCAAGGGCAACATCAAGGCCCGCCAGCGGATGGTGGCGCAGTACGCCGTCGCCGGCCGCCTCGGCGCGCTGGTGGTCGGCACCGACCAGGCCGCGGAGGCGGTGATGGGCTTCTTCACCAAGTACGGCGACGGCGCGTTCGACGTCGGGCCGCTGCTCGGCCTCACCAAGTCCCGGGTCCGGGCCATCGGCAGCGAGCTCGGTGCCCCCGCGCACCTCGTCGAGAAGGTGCCGACCGCCGACCTCGAGGACCTGCGCCCGGCGCTGCCCGACGAGGTCGCCTACGGCGTCACCTACGCCGAGATCGACGCCTACCTCGTCGGCGAGGACGTCGGCGAGGAGGCTGCCTCCGTCATCGAGGAGGCCTACCGCCGCACCGCCCACAAGCGCCAGCTCCCCGCGGGACCGACGTCGTGAGCGCCCCGTCCCAGCCCGCGGAGGCCGTCGCCCGCGCGGTCGACCAGATCGCGGACCACGCCACCGCCCACGACCTCACCGTCGCCTGCGCGGAGTCGCTGACCGCCGGCGCCATCGCCAGCACGCTGGCACGCGGCAGGGGCGCGTCGTCCTGGTTCGGCGGCGGGGTGGTGTCCTACATGAGCGAGGTGAAGTTCGAGGTCCTCGGCGTCACGCCGGGCCCCGTCATCACCGAGTCCTGCGCCCGCGAGATGGTCGACGGCGTGGCCGAGCTCCTCGGCGCCGACCTGGCCGTCGCCGTCACCGGCGTCGGTGGACCGGACGACGAGGAGGGCGAGCCGCCCGGCACGGTCTACATCGGCACCTGCGTCGGTGGCCGGACCGAGGTGGTGCGCCGCGACTTCGACGGCGACCCGGCCGAGGTGCTGGACGAGACCGTCGCCACCGCGATCGAGGTGCTGCTCGACCGGCTGGGGTGAGGCTGGCGGGCGGTGCAGGAATCCCCGCTCAGCCGGGGATTCCCGCGCTTGTCGGCCGTTGCAACGGCCGACAAGCGCAAGAAGACGTCATCAGGTTCGCCGCCGCGAGCGGCTCAGGTGACCGGCTCGTAGCAGTCGTAGGTCTCGATCTCCGCGACCCGTCCGTCGACGACCCGGACGAACTGGGCGATGTGCGCCGTCAGCTGCTGGCCGGCGTGGAAGGGGCCCGCGTCGACCGCGACCGTGCCGGTCCAGGTGAGCCGGGTGACGACGAGGTCGCCGACCTCGAGGACCGACCGGACGTCGTACCGCTGCGAGGCGAGGAGCCGTGCCCCGGCGGTGGACGCCGCGAGCATCGCGTCGCGGTCGCTCACCCGGCCCGACGGTGACACGAGGTTCGGCCGCTCGACCGTACGGGCGTCGTCGGCGAGCAGTCCGGCCAGCTGCTCACCGTGCTGGCCGGACTCCACGGCGGCATAGAAGGAACGGACTACGTCGACCGCGTTGCTCATATCAACAACCGTAGTTGTGCAAGCATGGTTGTCAACAGGATGGTCCGCGCTGCAGGAGGATGCCCGTGCCTGTCGACCCCAGCGAGCTCGACGTCGCGACGCTGTCCTTCCTCGCGGGCAGCGCGGCCAACGAGATGCTCCTGCAACGGATCCGCGGCCGCGGCCACCCGCACCTCCGGGTCTCGCACGGCTTCGTCTTCCAGCACCTCGTCGAGGGCGACCCGACCGTGGGTGACCTGGCCGAGGCGCTCGGCGTGACCCAGCAAGCCGCGTCCAAGGCGACCCGTGAGCTCGAGGTCCTCGGCTACGTCACCCGCCACGCGGACGCCGCCGACCGCCGCGTCACCCGGCTCGCCCTGACCGACCACGGCCGCGACGCGGTGCGCACCGCGCGCCGCGCCCGACGCGACCTCGAGCGCACGCTCGCCCGCGCTGTCGGCGAGGAAGACCTCGCCGCCACCAGACGGGTTCTCGCCACCCTCCTCGGCCGGGCCGGCGGCGAGGAGCGGGTGCGGGCACGACGGGTGCGCCCGGTCACCGACTGAGGTCGCCCAGCTCCACCGTGGCCCCGCGCTGCACCACGTGCACGCCGGTCGGCAGGCCGGCCGAGCCGACGCGCTCGAGGAAGTCCGACAGCGGGGAGCGGAACACCCGGTAGTCGTCGTGGTGCACGGGTACGGCGTGGCGCGGGCCCAGGCGGCGCAGGTAGTCGATGCCCTGCTCGCCGTCCATGGTCACGGTGTGCAGCAGGACCCGGGTGCCGCCGAGGTGGACCACGGCGGTGTCGATGTCCGGGTGGCGGCGGGCGATCTCCGAGACGTGGTCGCCGGTCAGGGTGTCGCCGCTGATGCACATCCGGTGCCGGACCTCCCCGCCGACGCGGTGGACGAGCAGCGAGCCCATCACCGGCGGCAGCAGGCGCCCCATGACGCCACGGGCGTGGATCGCGGGCAGCGCCTCGACGGTGAGGGACTCGTCGTCCCGGACGAGCTCGTGGCGACCCCACGTCTCCAGGGGACGGGCGTCGAAGCCCCAGTCCGCCAGCCGGTCCGCAGCCGCAGGTGTGGTGAGCACGGGCGGCTCACGGGTGAGCTCGCGCCGCGCGACACGGTCGAAGTGGTCGCCGTGCAGGTGGGACAGCACGATCGCGTCGAGCGGTGGCAGCTGGTCCGGCCGCAGAGCCGGGTCGGTGAGCCGGCGCGACCAGAGGCCCTTGCCGAGGTAGGCGCGCTGCCCGCGGTGCAGGAAGTTGGGGTCGGTGAGGACGGTGAAGGAGCCGAGGCGGATCAGCGTCGTCGCCGTACCGACGAAGGTCAGGCTGGCGCCCGACCCCGGTTCGTCGGGCCTCACCTCATCGCCGCGCGGGCGGCGTCGCGGGCCCGGTCGACCAGGGACGCGAGGGGGCCGACGGCGGCGTTGACGACCGCGGACTCGCCCGCGGCGGGGTGGGGGCGCGTGGGCGCGATCTTCTCCACGGCCAGCACGGCGGCGGCCATCTTCTCCAGCTCCGCCTCGCTGGCCTCGGCCAGCAGGGTGGGGAACTCCAGCTCCTCCTCGTTCCTGGCGTGCTCGAGCACCATCGTCCGCAGCCGCTCGATGCCGGAGGCGAACTCGGCAGAGTTCACGTCGAGCCCGTCGAGCGAGGCGAGCAGCTCCTTCGCCTCGTGCTCCTCCGCGTGCCGCGCCTCGACGACGTCGCCGATGCCGTGGCGGGTGGCGTTGGGGTGGGTGACGATCTCCTCGGCTGCCTCGTGGACGGACAGCAGCCGCCGGAGCTCGTCGAACGCACGGGCGCACCGGTCGGTGTCGGTGGTGGTCTGCACCTCGTCGAAGAGCCGCTCGACCTGGCGGTGCTGCGCGGTGAGCAGCTCGACGACGTTCTGGGTCGATGAGGTCATCGGGGGGTCCTCCTGGGGGATCGGGTCCATTCGCGGTACCCGCCACGAGGGCCCCGATGCGGGGTCAGCCGGTCACGCCGACGCAGCGCCGCTCGAACGCCGCGACCGTGGCGAGCAGGTCCTCGTCCTCCGGGGTGGTGCCGCCGAACCCGCCGTGCGGCATCGCCTCGAACACGTGCAGCTCGGCCGGGACCCCGGCGGCGAGCAGCTTGCGGTGCATCCGCACCGTGGTGGACAGGAACAGGTCGCGGGTGCCGGCCAGCAGCAGCGTCGGCGGGAAACCGGTGACGTCGCCGAGGAGGGGGGAGAGGTACGGCTCGGCGGGGTCGCGGCCGTCGGCGTACAGGCGGACCACCGGCGGCACGGGCCGCATCAGGTCGACCCCGTCGAGGACGGTGAACGAGTCGCCGGACTCGGTGAGGTCGAGCTGCGGCGTGTGCAGCACCAGCCCGGCGGGCAGCGGCAGGCCCTCGTCGCGGGCGCGCAGCACGAGCGCTGCCGCGAGGTTCCCGCCCGCCGAGGTGCCGGTGACGACGACCCGGCCCGGTGCGTGCTCCTCGAGCGCGGCGCGGTAGACCGCGAGGACGTCGTCGAGGGCCGCCGGGAAGGGGTGGTCCGGCGGCATCCGGTAGTCGGGCGCCCAGGTCGGCCCGGCCCGCCGCACCGCCTGGGCGCCCGCGCCGAGCCGGGCCAGCTCGCCGCCGCCCATCAGCAGTGCGCCGCCGTGGAGCTGGAGGACGAGCGGTTCGTCCGGGGTCGGCTGCAGGCCCCGGGGCCGGAGCTCGTACGTCGGCACACCGCCCGGCTCGAGCTCGCGGTGCTCGAGCCGCTCGCCCGGGTAGAGCGCCTCGAAGAGCGGGCGCAGGTCGCGGTCGGTGGTGTCGACGAGCTCCCGCCAGGCGGCGCGGTCCTCCAGCGGTGGCCAGGGCGGCGGGTCGGGGAAGTCCCGGTTCTTCTCCAGGTAGTCCCGTGCCTCCGGGCTGAGCCCCGGCGGCGCGGGCGGACGCCGCCCGCCGCGGGCAGGCGCCCCGGGCCTGGGCTGCTCGGACTCCGACATCGACGACCTCACGATCTGCTGACGACCACGTCGTCCCGGTGCCCGGCAGGACGTCGGGCACCCGGATCGACCCTCTGCCGACGGAATTCACCCGGTGGGGGTATGCGCACCCGGCGCGCGGGTAGCGAGGTCCTGTCGTCGAGCAGCTGGCGACGCCCGCTTGGGCACTGTTACTCGGGCTAGGACATCCATGAGCGACATCACCCGCGACCCCCGGTCCCCCTTCGGCGGCCCGGTCCGGTCGCCCCGGCGTCCCCGCGGACGCCACCTGCGCGAGCGCCGCGACCAGCGGCCGAACCTCCAGTGGGAGCTGAGCCGGCTCCGCTGCCGCCTGGCCCGCCTGGTGTGCGGGCCGCCGACCTCCGGCGCCGTCTGACGGCTGGCGACTGACGGGACCCGCGGCGCCTGCGGGCCCATCTTCGAGGGTGCGCCTGCAGGACCGCTGGTGTTCTTCCGCCGCGTGCAGCCGCTCACGCCCGCACCCTGACGCGCGGGCCGGCAGGCGGGCTCAGCGACGGGCGGAGAACCCGTACGCGCCAGCGACCCCGAGCGGTCGTACCTCGACGTCGGACAGGCCCAGGCCCCGCAGCTCGGCGGCGAGGTCGTCCGCGGCGACCATGCGCACCGTCGAGCGGGTGAGCCGGTGCACGACGCGGCTCTGCCGCGAGTCCGGCAGGTCGTAGCCCGCCAGCAGCCCGCCCGGGCGCAGCACGCGAGCCGCGTCGGCCAGCACCTGCTCCCACGTGATGGTGTGGTGCAGCATCAGCCAGCTGACGACTGCGTCGAACGACGCGTCGGCGAACGGGAGCCCGGCGGCGTCGACCTCCAGGACCTCCGCACGTGCGGCGAATTCTCCGAGCTCGCGTCGAGCGCGGGCCACCATCGCCGGGTCGACGTCCGTGGCGACGTACCGCTCGATGTCCGGCACCGAGCGCAGCACCTCCGCGGCCATCGCACCGCTGCCGCAACCGATCTCGAGCACCTCGCCGGAGAGGCCGCGCGGCAGCACCCGCGGCAGGACGGCGCGACGCGCCCAGGCGCGCCACAGCGCCGTCCGGCAGAAGACGGACTCGAGGTCGGACATCCGGGCCATGGGCGCCAGCCGTAGCACCGCCGTGGGCCGGAAGTCAATGCCTACATCAAAGGGCTCACCAGATCCGGGATCTCTCCCTAGGGTCGTCCACGGGTCTCGTGGGGGGACCCGGCTCCAGCGTCTCCCTCGCTGGAGCAACAAGGCACTCGGGTGGCCGCACAACCGAGTCATGGGGGCTTTCCATATGCGTGGCGTGCGTCTTCTCATCGTCGGCGCGATGGCAGCGGCGGGTCTCACCGTCGCGTCGTCGTCGCCAGCAACCGCGGCGGACGCGACCGTCGCTGCGTTCAACCAGTGTGCGAACGGCACCGGCACCGCGACCACGTGCGCCGGCGGCTGGATCAACGGCGCCATCCAGGGCAGCAACTCGCACTTCCGCGAGGACGACGTCGTGCCGCACCGGGCGGTCGTCAACCTGCCGGCCGACGACCTCGAGCACACGCTGACCTTCACCTACCAGGACCGCAAGGGCAGCATCCACGCCTACGACTCGATGGCGACGTGGAACCACACCGTCGAGGACGCCGACCCCTGCCAGGGCCTGTCGGCGTCCCTCTGCGCGGACCCGCCGTCCACGCTGCCGATGGCGACCGACGGTGCCGCGGTGCCGCCGTCCGGCACGGGCATCTCCCCGCTCGTCTCCGACCACGACCTGCCCGACGCCGACCGCGAGTGGACCATGTACGGCGGCGTGCTTGTCGGCGACTCCGTGGGGCCGCACAGCGCGCCCGCCGGCGGGGACGACCTGGTCACTGTCAGCGTCACCTTCCGCAACCCCACGCCCGGTCAGTCCCGCCAGGCGGTGCTCCTCTTCGGCGGCCACCTGGCCGTCGGCGGCCCGGACAGCCACGTCCGGGCCTGGGGCCAGGGCCTCGGCGCGAGCAACGTCAGCGGTGGCCCCTACGCCTTCAAGCTGGAGAAGCTCGACGGCAAGAGCACCGGCGCGATGGCCAACACCATCCAGGCCAACGCCACGCAGCCGCTGCCGCCGGCCGCCTTCGCCATCACCAAGACCGCGAGCACGACCGCGGCCGTCCCCGGCCAGCAGGTCACCTACACGATCACGGTGACGAACACCGGCGGCACCGCAGGATCCACGTCGTTCACCGACGACTTCGACGACGCCGTCACCCCGTCCGCGGTGACGCCCACCCCGGCCTCGGGTGGGAGCTGCACGCCCGCCACGGTCAGCGGCAACAAGGTCCTGCAGTGCACCTCGGGCTCCATCGCCGGCGGTGAGCAGCAGGTGTTCACCTACACCGCCGACATGCCCGCCACCTTCAGCGGGGCCGGCGGTGGAGGCGGCTGCGAGGCCGGCCAGCACCCGGTCCGCAACCGGGCCACGCTCGTCGACGGCACCGCCGCGCCGGTCGTGACCGTGTGCGTCGCCGCGAGCCCACAGTTCAGCATCACCAAGACCGCTTCCCCCGCCTCGGGGGTGGGAGCCGGTGACACGGTGACCTACACCGTGACCGTCACGAACTCCGGCAAGGCCAGCGGGTCCACCACCTTCACCGACGACTTCGACGACCGGCTCGCGCCCAGCACCGCCGTCTCGGCGCCGTCCGGCAACGACTGTGCGCCGACGGCCAGCGGCGGCAACGAGCTCTTCAGCTGCACCACCGGGACCATCGCGCCGGGCGGGTCGCAGGCGTTCACCTACGCCGCCACCATGCCCGCCACGTTCGCGGGCAGCCCCGGCGGTGACGGCTGCGCCGGCAGCACCTACCCGGTCGCCAACACGGCGGCGCTCCCCGGCGGCACGCCGGCCGTCGTGACGCTGTGCGTCCAGGCCGACCCGCAGTTCGAGGTCACCAAGACCGTGGACGATGCGGTCGCGACGCCGGGCCAGGAGGTGACCTACACGGTCACCGTCACCAACAACGGCAAGGCCCCGGGCACGACCACCTTCCGTGACGACTTCGACGACCGGCTCTCGCCGTCGACTGCGACGTCGGCCCCGACCGGCGCGGACTGCGAGCCGACCACCGACGAGGGCAACAAGGTCCTCGACTGCACGACCGGGACGATCCCGGCCGGCGGTTCGCAGACCTTCACCTACAGCGCCGCGATGCCGACCTCCTTCAGCGGCCCGTCCGGTGGCGAGGGCTGCGAGCCCGGCACCTACCCGGTCCTGAACGCGGTCGCCCTGGCCAACGCCCAGGCGGCGGACAGCACGGTCTGCGTCGGCGCCGCCGCCGACTTCGAGATCGCGAAGTCCGTGGACGACGCCAGCCCGGAGCCCGGCGCGACGGTGACCTACACGGTCACCGTCACCAACACGGGCAAGGCAGCCGGGTCCACCAGCTTCACCGACGAGTACGACGCCCGGATGGACGTCACGCTGCCGGACGACTGCGAGGCCGGCCCCGGCCCCGCGAGCTTCACCTGCGAGACCGGTGAGGTCGCCGCCGGCGACCCGGTCAGCTTCACCTACACCGCTGTCGTGCCGGCGACCTTCGGCCCCACCTCGGGCGGCGGCGAGTGTGCCCAGGGGAGCTACCCGATCGGCAACACCGCCTCCCTGGCCGAGGGCCCCGGCGCAGCCGTCGAGCTCTGCGTGGCTGCCGCACCGTCGTACACGGTGACGAAGGCGGTCAGCGACACCACGCCGCATCCCGGGCAGCAGGTCACCTACACGATCACCGTCACCAACGAGGGCGACGCTGCGGGCGCCACGGCCTTCGAGGACGACTTCGACGACCGGCTGACGCCGTCCGCCATCACGAGCGCCCCGGACACGGGGACCTGCTCCGTCGTCGGTGACGACGACAAGGTGCTGCAGTGCGCGACCGGGGTGATCCCGGCCGGTGAGTCGCAGGTGTTCACCTACGACGTCACCCTGCCGGCGACCTTCGCCGGCGACCGGGGAGCCTGCGCACCGGGCAGCTACGAGGTCGCCAACGCGGTCGAGCTGAGCGACGGCGCCGACGCCGGCGTCTCCGTCTGCGTCCCGGCGGCGCCCGCGTTCAGCGTGGCGAAGTCCTACGAGGCCGATGGCCCGCTGGAGCCGGGCGGCACGGTGACCTACACGATCACGGTCACCAACGGCGGCACGGCCGCAGGGGCCACGTCGTTCACCGACGACGTCGACGACCGGCTCACCGTCGGCACCGCGACGTCCGACCCGGAGGGCGACGACTGCGAGGCCACCGACGGCGTCTTCTCCTGCGACACCGGCGTCATCCCGGCCGGCGGGTCGCAGACCTTCACCTACGTCGCCACGCTGCCGGCCGCCTTCGACGGCCCCGGTGGTGAGGGCACCTGCGAGCCCGGCACGTTCCGCATCCACAACCTGGTCGAGCTCGCCGACGGGGCGCGGGGCGACGTCACCTTCTGCGTCGGGGCGACGCCGGACTTCGGCGTGGTGAAGACGGCCGAGGTCGACGGTGAGGTGGCACCCGGCGCCGAGGTGTCGTACACGATCACCGTCACCAACAGCGGCACGAGCTCCGGGTCGACGACCTTCGTCGACGACTTCGACGACCGGCTCGACCCGACCGTGCCGGCCGGCTGCGAGAAGGCCGACGGCAAGCTGACCTGCACCACGGGGGTCGTCGCAGCCAACGGCGGCACCCAGGTGTTCACCTACTCGGCGACGCTGCCGACCTCGTTCACCGGCGAGTCCGGCACCGGCACGTGCGATCCCGGCGAGTTCCAGGTGGCCAACCGGGTGCGGATCTCCGGCACCACCGTCGCGGACGCCGACGTGTGCGTGCCCGCGGAGCCGGGCTTCCTCGTCACCAAGGAGGCCAGCTCCACGACGGTCGCAGCCGGTGACCCGGTGACCTACACCATCACGGTCACCAACACCGGCGAGGCGCCGGGCAGCACGACCTTCACCGACGAGTACGACGAGCGGCTCCCCCCCCCCCACCGGATCGGCGAGGAGGACGGCCCGGTGCGGGTCTCCTCGCGCTACCCGGTCGACGACCTCGACCCGCCGATCGCCGTGTCGGACCCCGAGGGCAACGACTGTGCGCCGTCGGGTGGTGTCTTCGACTGCACGACCACCCGTCTCGACCCCGGTGACTCGCAGACGTTCACCTACACCGTCGCGATGCCCGCGTCCTTCGCGGCCGGTGCCGAGCAGGGTGACTGCGCCGACGGCCGGTTCTCGGTCCTCAACACCGCCGAGACCGGGGACAGCTCGCACACCGTCGAGGTCTGCGTGAGCGCCGCGCCGGCGTTCGAGATCAGCAAGGAGGCCGACCTCGAGGTCGCCGGCCCCGGCGGTGACGTGACCTACCAGGTGGTGGTGCGCAACACCGGCGACGCCGCGGGCTCCACGACGTGGACCGACGTCTCCGAGGCCGAGATCACCGAGGCCCCCGACGGCTGCGAGCTGGTGGGCACGCACGAGCTGCGTTGCGAGACCCCCGTCCTGGCGGCCGGTGAGAGCATCACCTACAGCTACGACGCGGTCCTGCCGGCCACCTACACCGGCGACCCCGACGCGGAGACCTGCACGCCGCCCGCCTATCCGGTCCGCAACGTCGCCACCCTCGCGGGCGGCGGGTCGGCAGCGGACGTGGTGTGCGTGGACGCGCGGACCGAGCTCGTCGTCGCCAAGAGCGTCGACAAGGCGCTGGCCGAGCCCGGCGACGAGGTGACCTACACGATCACCGTCACCAACACCGGTGCCGCGGCCGGCTCGACCACCTTCGTCGACGACTACGACGACCGGCTCACCCCGACCGTCCCCGACGGCTGCGAGCAGGGCGACGGCATGCTCACCTGCACGACCGGCACCATCGCAGGCGGCGACCACCAGGTCTTCGAGTACACCGCCGAGCTCCCGTCGTCGTACGACGGCGAGTCGGGGGTGGCGCCCTGCGCACCCGGTGAGTACGGCGTCGTCAACTCGGTCACCATCCAGGGCGCCGAGGTCGCGTCGAAGACGGTCTGCGTCCCGGCAGCGCCGGACCTGAGCGTCGCCAAGGAGATGAGCGACACGACCCTCGACCCGGGCCAGGAGGTCACCTACACCGTGACCGTCACCAACGACGGCTCGGCGGCCGGCTCGACGAGCTTCACCGACGACTACGACGACCGGCTCGACCCGACCGTCCCGGACGGCTGCACCAAGGCCGACGGGAAGCTCACCTGCGAGACCGGCACCATCGCGGCCGGTGGCAGCAAGGTGTTCACCTACACCGCGACCGTCCCGGAGACCTTCACCGGCACCTCCGGCGGCAACGGGTGCCAGCCCGGCACCTTCGCGATCAGCAACGGCGTCCTGCTGGCCAGCGGGGCCACGGGCGGCGTGACCGGCTGCGTCGCGGCCACCCCGGACGTCACCCTCACCAAGACGTCGTCCGTCGACGTCCGGTCCAACGGCGACCAGGTGCTCACCTACACGATCACCTGGACCAACCACGGACCCGCGGAGGCACTGGGTGCCGTGCTCACCGACGCGATCCCCGGTGGCACCGGCTTCGTGTCGTGCACCGGAGGCTGCACGGTCGTGGGCGCCGTACCGACGGCGAGCTGGAACGTCGGCTCGATCGCCCCGCGTGGCGGCACCGGGTCGGTCAGGCTGGTGGTCAAGGTGACCAACAACGCCGTCTGCACCGTGCCGAACCAGGCCCGGATGTCCCTGGCCAACGGCGCGGACGTCAGCTCGAACGTCACCTCCGACCTCGTCAGCCCGCAGCCCAACCCGGCCGGCGCGAAGTCGAACGGCACGGCGGTCGGCCTCGAGGTGAGGGCGTCGGGCCTGCTGACCCTGGTGACCAACCTGCTGTCGGTGATCATCAAGGACAAGGCAACGGTGGTCCTCAGCGAGTCGGTGAGCAGCCAGTCCGGCCTCGGCGGGCCGTCCACGGACAGTGACGCGGTCGCGGCACTGAAGCTGCCGGCCAACGGGGCCATCCTCTCGGCCGGCGTGCTGTCGACCACCAGCAACAGCTCGGTCACCGCCGCCCCGGCGGAGACCCGGCAGACCACGACTTCCGAGGTCGCCGGCGTCTGCCTGGTCCCGGTGGCGGGCGTCTGCACCGTCGAGACCGGCACGGTCCGCGCGGTCGCGTCGACCACGGCCAACGGCGGTTACTCGACGGCGAGCACGACCGGGTCGACGATCCAGAGCCTGAAGGTCCTCGGTCTGGAGACGCCGGTGAACCTCAACCAGACGACGACGATCCCGCTCAACGCCGCGATCTTCGGCAAGAACAGCTACATCGCGATCAACGAGCGCTCGACGTCGATCTCGGAGAAGGGCGGCAAGTACGTCGCCGACGCCAGCGTCACGGCGATCCACGTCAAGATCACCGGCGTCCTGCTCGGGCTCCAGGCCGTCGAGATCAAGGTCGGCGAGGCCACGGCCCACAGCGAGTTCCCGAAGACCCCGCTGTGCGCCAACCAGCCGAAGCGGTCCGTCAGCGGGCACGCCTACGCCGCCCGCCTGGGCACCAACGTGCTGCTGGCCGACCTGCTCCAGGGCTACGTGCAGATCTCGCCCCTGGGCGGCGACGAGACCGAGCAGGTCGTGGGCGTGGCGCTCCCGGGGATCGTCGGGGCGAAGGTCGCGGACACCGCCACCAGCGGCGCCCTGACCACCTCCGGCGCCACGGCGCGCAGCTGGGCCGAGGTCGCCGGTGACGGGTCCGGACCCCTGTGCGTCCTGCGGCTCACGGATTCCACGTGCGTGGTCTCGGCGACCGCCGTCAGGTCCGAGGCAAGGTCCACCGCGGGTCCGTCCGGGTCGACGTCCACCGACGCCGGCACGACACTGGTCGACCTCGAGGTCCTGGGGGTGCCCGTCGGGCTGAACCCGGCGCCCAACACCACCTACACCCTGCCGGGCATCGGCTTCATCGTCCTCAACGAGCAGTTCTGCGACGGCGGGGGAGCGGCCACCCACAGCTGCTCCGGCACGCCGCACAGCGGGATCGCCGTCCGCGCGCTGCGCGTGGTGGTCACGGTCGCCAACGCCCTGCTCCCCCTGGGCCCGGGCATCGAGGTGATGGTCGCGGAGGCACACGCTGACTCGTCCTTCGGCTGATTCCCACCGGCCGAATGACGGCCGGGTCGCAGTCCTCGTGTCCCACGGCTGCGGCCCGCCACGGCCCCCCGTCCGGCGGGGTCTCGTCCTGGCCGGGCGAGCCGCTGGTTGGGGGACCCGCTCCTCCGGCCAGGACACCTCCCCGGCTCGTCTGGCCCGTCGAGACGTCACTTGTGGCCCGTCGAAGCGTCACTTGTGGCTCGTCGAGGCGTCAGTTGTGGCTCGTCGAGACGTCAGTTGTGGCCCTTCGAGAGGTCACGTACGGCGAGCAGCCCCGCCGCCGTACGACGTCAGGGCCCGGCCGCGCGGGGAGTGACGCCTCGACCGGCCGGATCCGACCACTCGCCGGGCCGGAACTGACTTCTCGACCGGCCACAACTGACCACTCGACCGGCCACAGGTGACCATTCGGCCGGCCACAAGTGACGTCTCGACGGTTCGGTGGAGTCGGTGTTTTCGCATCCGGTGACGCCGCGCGTCCGCCCGCCGGGACCCGCCTGCCGGTCGCGTAACCTGAGTTATATGTTGTGACCCGGGTCACGGTCCGGGCGGCGAGCAAGGTGCTTGCGCGCAGCTAGCGGCCGGACCTACTGTCGGTATCCGCAACTGCCAGTTGCACACAGTCGCACCAGCGTCGGTGCGCGGAAACGAGGTCACGATGCTCGCCCACGAACGCTTCGGCTCGGGAGAACCCCTCGTCCTGGTCCACGGGATCGGGCATCGACGACAGGCGTGGTACCCGCTGGTCGACCGGCTCGCCGAGCACCGCGAGGTGATCCTGCTCGACCTGCCCGGCCACGGTGAGTCCCCGGCGCTCGTGCCCGACGGGCGGCCCGTGAAGGAGCAGCTGCGCGGCATCCTCGAGGACTTCTTCGCCGAGCTCGGCCTCGACCGTCCGCACATCGCCGGCAACTCCCTGGGCGGCCGGATCGCGCTCGAGGCCGCGGCCGACGACCTGGTCAGCAGCGCGACCACCCTCGCGCCGGCGGGCTTCTGGCGCAACGACCTCGAGTTCCTCTACATCCGCGCGGTGTTCGTGGCGCTCACCGGCACCGCGACCGCGCTCCAGCCGTTCGCCCCGGCCGTGCTGCGCACCCCCATCGGCCGCAACCTGGCGATGGGCATGCTGATGACCCGCGGCGGCCGCCTCGGCTACGAGCAGGCCGTGGGCGACGCGCGTGGCCTGGTCGCCGCCAAGCCCGCGCTGCGCACGATCATGGACGGCGGCCCGCGCTTCGAGCGCACCATCGACCCGAGCATCCCGGTGACCGTCGCCTGGGGCTCGCGCGACCTGGTCCTGCTGCCGTACCAGGCCCGGCTCGCCCGCAAGGCGCTGCCGCACGCCACCCACATCACGCTGCGCGGCTGCGGCCACGTCCCGATGACCGACGACGTCGACCGCGTGGTGGACGTGCTGCTCGAGGGCTCGGACCACCCGCGCCGGTCCAGCGCGACGTACGACGTCGCCTGACGCCCGTCCCTGACGTCGGCGCGGCATCCACTACGTTGACCCGGTGGCCACCCCCGAGGAACTCACCGCCTACGTGCGGACCATGATCCCGGTCTTCGACGCGATGCAGGTCGAGGTCGTCGAGGCCGGCCGGACGACCGTCGCCGCGCGGATCCCGGCCGGGCCGAACGTCAACCACTTCGGTGCGATCTACGCCGGCTCGCTGTTCTCCGTCGCCGAGGTGCTCGGCGGCCTCTTCGCCAGCACCTCGCTCGTGCTGGAGAACGCCGTGCCGCTCGTCAAGCAGCTCACCATCGACTTCCTGCGCCCGGCCACCACCGACGTCACCGCGCGGGCGAGCCTCACCGAGGACACCATCGCCCGGGTGCTCGCCGAGACCGAGGCCGCCGGCAAGTCCGACTTCGAGCTGGTCACCGAGGTCACCGACGAGGCCGGGACCGTCGTCGCCCGGACGACGGGCCAGTACCAGCTGCGCCGCTTCTGAGGTCGCCGCCGGGTCCCGACCGCTCAGGTCCTTGGTCCCGGTGCCGATGGTGCGGTCAGGCCGTGCGCCGCAGCCCGCGGGAGAAGGGCTAGCCTGAGACGACGGCGATCGCTGTGGGAGGGGATCGAACTGATGGACCTCGAGCTGCCACCGGAGGCGCGAGCGCTGCTCGACGCGATGGTCGCGATCGGCTCCGACCTCGACGTGCGTGGCGTGCTGTCCCGCATCGTCGAGGCGTCGTGCCGCCTCACCGACGCGGAGTACGGCGTGCTCGGGATCGTCGACGACGAGGGCCGGTTCACCGACCTGGTCCCCAACGAGGCGGTCGCCTCGCAGTTCACCGACGTCGGCCGGATGCCGGCCGGGCACGGCCTGCTGGGCCTCGTCCCGCGCGAGCGGCGCGCGATCCGGGTCGACCACGTCGCCGAGCACCCCGTCTCGACTGGGCACTTCCCCAGCTCCCACCCCGCCATCGACCGCTTCCTCGGCGCGCCGGTGCTGGTGGGGGACCAGGCCTTCGGCCACCTCTACCTGGGAAACAAGCGCGGCGGCGAGGAGTTCACCCCCACCGACCAGGCGCTCGTCGAGGCCCTCGCACGCGCCGCCGGCGTGATGATCGACAACGCCCGGACCTACGAGCRGGCCGAGTGGCGCCGTCGCTGGCTGGCCAGCACCGCCGAGGTCGGCCAGGACGTCTCCGGCACCGTGCGGGTGCAAGAGGCCCTCGACGAGCTCGTGGTGAAGCTGCGCGCGCTGTGCAACGCCCAGCTCGTCGCCTACGTCCGACGCGACGGCGACCTCATGGAGATCCGCCAGGTGGCCGGCGACGGCGACGCCTCGGCCGTCGTCGAGCGCCTCGCCGCCGAGATCCTCGACGTCGACGCTGCCGGCTCGCCGACTCGGATCTCCGTCGCCCCCGGCCGGGCGACCCTCGTCGTGCCCGTGACCACCCGGCTCGCCGGGTCTGGCGTGATCGTCGTCGAGGCGGCCGAGGAGAGCCCCTCCCTGCGCGGGATCATGCTGGACCTCGTCGCCGTCACCGCCCTCCAGGTCGGGCTGATCCTCGACCGCGACCAGGCGCTGCGCGACCGCGCCCAGCTCCTGGTCGCCAAGGACCGCGACCGCATCGCGCGCGACCTCCACGACCTCGTCATCCAGCGGCTCTTCGCCACCGGCATGCAGCTCCAGGGCGCCCGCGCGCTCGACCCGGCCGACATGCGCGAGCGCATCGACGGCGCGGTCGCCGACCTCGACGTCGCCATCAAGGAGCTGCGCGCCGCCATCTTCGAGCTCGGCACCGGCACCGGCCGACCGCTGCTGGAGGAGGTGCGGGCGCTGCTCGCGGAGTATGCCGGCGTGCTCGGCTTCCAGCCGGTGCTGCGCATCTCCGGGCCGGTCGACCGGGCGCTGGTCCCCGAGGCCGGCACGCACGTGCTGACCGCGCTGCGCGAGGCGCTCTCCAACGTGGCCCGCCACGCGCAGGCGTCGTCGGTCACCGTCGAGCTGACCGCGTCCTCGGCGTGGTTCCGCGTCCGGGTGGGCGACGACGGCGTCGGGTTCGACCCCGCGACGGTCGAGCGCGGCCACGGCACCGGCAACCTCGCCTCGCGCGCCACCGACCTCGGCGGCCACGTCGACGTGAGCTCCACCCCCGGCGGCGGCACCGTCGTCGAGTGGGTCATCCCTGCGGTCGGCTGATCCTGGTCCCTGCGTCCTGCGCGTCCAGCAGCCGGGTGTCCCCGGCTGCGCCGTCGTTGCCGCCGGCGCCATCGCCGCCAGTGCCATCGCCGTCAGCGGTGCCGCTGTCGGTGCCGGTCGTCGTCTCGCCCGCGACCATCGGCCACACCACCCGCAGCAGCATGGCCAGCGCCGCACACCCGACGAGCACGACCAGGAACCGGCTCACCGCCTCGTCCGGCGTGAGCAGGCCCTGGCTGGCGCGGTAGGCCGCCGGGGCGGACACCAGCGCCGCGACGACGAGGATGCGCACGTCGAGCAGCACCGGCGTGCGCGGCGAGGGCCGCCGGGCCGGGCGGCTCACGACCGGCCTCCGGCACCCACGGCGCTGAGCGCGGCGTGCGCGCCGGCGGGACCGACCACGCCGACGGAGCGGACCTCACGCGCGGCGCCGAGCTCGGAGTAGGCGAGCACGGGCAGCCGCTCGGCAGCGGGAGCGACCAGTCGTCGTACCGCTGCGCGGATCTGGGGTGCACACACCAGCACGGGACGAACCCCCTCGTTCTCGGCGTTCTGGGACGCCTGGACCAGCCCGAGCAGCACGTTCTGCGCCACGTCCGGGTCGAGCACGATGACCGAGCCCTGCTCGGTGGGTCGCATCGACTCCAGCATCTGCTGCTCCAGCACCGGCTCGAGGCTGATGGCGTGCAGCGTGCCGTCGACGACGTACGGCGCCGCCAGCGACGGCTCGAGTGCGGCGCGCGCCGCCTCGACGAGTCCGTCGTGGTCCTTGGAGACCGCGGCGCGCACCGACAGCGCCTCGAAGATCGAGACCAGGTCGCGGATCGGGATCCGCTCCTCCAGCAGCGAGCGCAGTACGCGCTGCACGTCGCCCAGCGGCAGCTGGGTCGGGGTGAGCTCCTCGATGACGACGGGGTGGGTGCGCTTGACGATGTCGGTGAGCAGGCGCACGTCCTCGCGGCCCAGCAGGCGGCTGGCGTGCTGGTGGACGACCTCGGACAGGTGCGTGGTCACGACCGAGGCGCGGTCGACGACCGTCGCGCCGCCGATCTCGGCCTGGTGGCGCAGCTCGGCCGGGATCCACTTCGCCTCGAGCCCGAACACCGGCTCCTGGGTGGGCGTGCCCGGCAGCGAGCCGAGGAAGTCGCCGATGGCGAGCACCGTGCCGCGCGGCGCCTCGCCGCGGGCGACCTCGGCGCCGAACAGCGTGATGGCGTACGTCGCCGGCGGCAGCTCGAGGTTGTCGCGGGTGCGCACCGGCGGGATGACGATGCCCAGCTCGCCGGCGACCTTGCGGCGCAGCGCCTTGACCCGGTCGAGCAGGTCCCCGCCGCTGCGGGTGTCGACCAGGTCGATGAGGTCGGCCGACAGCTCCAGCCCCAGCGGGTCGACGCGGATCTCCGCGACCAGCGCCTCCGGGGAGTCGGGCGACTCGACCAGCTCCGCCGCGGCGTCGGCCGCCTCGGCCGCGGTGCTGCCCGGGGACTCGTCGATCCGGCTCGCAGCCAGCAGCATGACGCCGCCGGCGACGAGGAACGGCAGCTTCGGCAGGCCCGGGATGATGCACAGCGCGAGCGCGCCGAACCCGGCGACGCGCAGCGGCATCTTGCGGGCGAAGATCTGGCCGACGATGTCGGAGCCCATGTCGGAGTCGGCCACCGAGCGGGTGACGATGAGCCCGGTCGCGACCGACAGGAGCAGCGCCGGGATCTGGCTGACCAGGCCGTCGCCGATGGACAGCAGCGAGTAGGTCTGGATCGCCTCGCTGAACGGCATGCCGTACTGCGCGACGCCGATCGCGAAGCCGCCGAGCAGGTTGACCAGCGTGATCACGATGGCCGCGATCGCATCGCCCTTGACGAACTTCGACGCACCGTCCATCGCGCCGTGGAAGTCGGCCTCCGCGTGCACCTCGGCCCGCCTGCGCCGCGCCTCCTCCTCGTCGATGAGCCCGGAGTTGAGGTCGGCGTCGATCGCCATCTGCTTGCCGGGCATCGCGTCGAGGGTGAACCGCGCGCCGACCTCGGCGACGCGGCCGGCACCGTTGGTGATGACGACGAACTGGATGACCAGCAGGATCGCGAACACGATCAGGCCGACGATCAGGGACCCGCCGACGACGAAGTGCCCGAAGGTGTCGATCACCTTGCCGGCGTACCCGTCGAGCAGGACGAGGCGGGTGGCGCTGACGTTGAGCGCGAGGCGGAAGAGGGTCATCACGAGGATGACGGACGGGAAGGCGGCGAAGTCGAGCGGGCGGTGGATGAACATCGCCACCATCAGCACCAGCAGCGCACCGGTGATGTTGAGCGCGATGAGCAGGTCCAGCACCACCGCCGGCAGCGGCACCACCAGCATCACGACGATGAGGACGATGCCGAGGGGCACGCCGAGCTTCGTCAGCGACTTCACGGGCATGGGGCGTCGAGCCTCTCGATGAGAGCGAGCGCCGTCCGTGGCACTGCGGGTGGCGCCGTCCTGTCGCCGGACGTCCCATCGGCAAGGGTGGGGGTGGGGTGAGGAGTCGGGGGTCGGGAATCACCGCCTGGGCGGTGATTCCCGAGGTTGTTGGCCCTTGCAAAGGTCAACAAGTTCGAGTTTCACCGCCTAGGCGGCGATTCCCGCACCCCTCACACCCCCGCCCGGCGCCGCCGCGCCCCGGCCAGCACCTCCGGCAGGTCGTCGGTACGACGGGGGGTGCGGTGCTCGCCGCCGTGCTGGCCGGCGTTGCGGCGGCTGAGCACGAACGCGAGCACCTGGGCGACGGCGGCCCACAGCTCGCGCGGGATCTCCTGGCCGACCTGGCAGTGGCGGTAGAGGGCGCGGGCGAGGGGCACGTCCTGCACGAGCGGCACCCGCTCCTCGGCAGCACGCTCGCGGATCTTCGCGGCGATCGCGCCGGCGCCGCGGGCGACCACGCGGGGCGCCCCCTGCTCGGGGTCGTAGCGCAGGGCGACGGCGACGTGGGTGGGGTTCACCAGCAGCACGTCGGCGGTGCCGACGTCGGCGATCATCCGGTTGCGGGCGGCGGCGAGCTGGCGGCTGCGGATCGCGCCCTTGAGCATCGGGTCGCCCTCGGACTGCTTGTGCTCCTGCTTGATCTCGGCGTGGCTCATCCGGGTCTGCTTGCCGATCCGGCGGCGCATCATCGCGTAGTCGGCCGCCGCCATGACCAGGCCGGCGACGGAGACCGACAGCAGCAGGTCGGAGATCTCGTCGACCATCGTGGAGAGCACGGTGTGGATCGGCAGCAGGCCGCCGACCAGCGGCATGATCGAGCGGATCGCGGTCCAGGCCAGCAGGGCGACGACGGCGCTCTTGCCGAGCACCTTCACGCCCTCCCACAGCGCGTGCGGGCCGAAGAGCCGCTTGGCGCCCTTGAGCGGGTTGAGCTTCTTGGGGTCCGGCTTGGCGAGCTTGGGAGAGAGGTAGAAGCCGCCCTGCGCGAGCGCGGAGGCGACGCCGACGACCATCACCATCGAGCCGAGGACGACGAGGACGACCAGCACGTGCTTCGCGCCCTGGCCCAGCAGGGTCAGCGCGAGCGGGACGGACGGCTCGAGCTCGGCCGCGCGCAGCGAGGTGGTCATCATCGTGCGCAGCGCGTCGCCCTCGCGGTCGAGGAGCGGGCCCATCACCAGCGTGACGAGGAAGAGCCCGAGCCAGCCGCCGAGCTCGGGCGTGCGCGGGACCTGCCCGTCCTTGCGGGCCTGCTTCTTCCGCTTGGGTGTGGGTTTCTCGGTCTTCTCCTGGTCGGTCACCGCCGGCTCACCCCGCTCCCGCCATCGTCGCCATCGCCTCGTTGGCGAGGCGGACCAGCTTGTCGACCGCCTGCGGCAGCATCGGGAACGACAGGCCCAGCAGCAGCAGGGTCATCCCGACCTTGGCCGGGAACATCACGTTGAGCGCGTTGAGTTGCGGCGCGACCTTGGTGAGCAGTGCCAGCGCGAGGTCGGCGACGAAGAGCACCGCGATCATCGGCAGCGCCATCTGCACCGCGACGGTGAAGAACATCGAGAACGCCGTCAGCAGCACGTCGTCCCAGCTCGACACGTCGGGCATCCCGGTCAGCGGGAGGTAGCGGAAGGTGCTGAGCAGGCCGCCGATCACCAGCAGGTGCCCGCCGGTGGCGAGGAGCAGCACGGTCGCGAGCATCTGGTGGAAACGCCCGAAGACCGTGTTCATGTTCTGCCCGAGCGGGTCCCACGCGGAGGCGATCGCGAACCCGCCGAAGAGGTCGATGAGCGAGCCGGCCGCGCCGATGGCGGCGAACAGCAGCATCGTCACGTATCCCATGCCCACGCCGATCAGCGCCTGCGCGGCGGTCGCCATCACCAGGCCGGGCATGTCGCTCGGCAGCGCCTGCTCGGCCAGGGTCGGCGCCATCGTCAGCGACAGCCCCAGCGACAGGATCACCTTGGCCATGGCCGGGATGCCCCGCGTCGCGAAGGGAGGTACGACGACCAGCCACGCCACCACGCGCACGGACGCGAGCAGCAGGGCGGTCAGCGCCGCACCGTCGACGGACAGGACCATGGGTGCCGCCTAGACGAGCAGCTCGGGCAGGATCGCGAAGAGCTCGGCCGTGAACTCCATCAGCGTGTGCAGCATCCAGTTGCCGCAGAACAGCAGCGCGATCCCGACGCCGAGCAGCTTCGGCACGAACGAGAGCGTGAACTCCTGGATCTGCGTCATCGACTGGAACAGCGAGATGGTGAAGCCGATGGCCAGCGAGGTCGCCAGGATCGGCGCCGACAGCTTGAGTGCCACCAGCATCGTCTTGAGGGCGATCTCGATGATCGCGGTGTCGGTCATCGTCGTACCCCTAACCGGATCCGCCGTAGGACGCGACGAGCGACCTGATCACCAGGGCCCACCCGTCGACCATCACGAACAGCAGCAGCTTGAACGGCAGCGACACCATCACCGGGGGCATCATCATCATGCCGAGGCTCATCAGCGCCCCGCTCACGACGATGTCGATGACCAGGAACGGGATGAAGATGATGAAGCCGATGATGAAGGCGTCCTTGAGCTCGGAGAGCACGAAGGCCGGGATGAGCGTCGCGGTGGACACGTCGTCGCGGTTCTCCGGCATGTCCCGCTTCGCGACGCTGGTGAGGAGCATCAGCTCCTCGTCGTCGGTGTTGTCGAGCATGAAGGCACGCAACGGCTCCATGCCGTCCTCGAACGCGACCGACGTCGTCTTGTCGCCGTCGAGGTAGGGCTGCACCCCGGCCTCGTTGATGTCGCCCAGCACGGGCGCCATGATGAACAGGCTCAGGAACAGGGCGAGGCCGGCGAGCACCTGGTTGTTCGGCGTCTGCTGCAGGCCCAGCGCGTTGCGGGTCAGCCCGAGCACCACGAGGATCTTGGTGAAGCTGGTGCAGGTCAGCACGATCGCCGGCAGCAGGCTGAGCAGGGTCAGCGCGAGGAAGACGACCAGGCTGTTGCTCGGCTTGTCGGTCAGCCCCGACAGGTCGATCTGCACGGTGCTGTCGCTGCCCGGCCCGCGCGGCCCGTTGGGGCCGAGCGGCTCCGCAGCCACGAGCACGAGGCGCTGGACGAGGGTCACGACGCCCGCTTCCCGCTGACGGCGGCCCAGGTCTGCTTCCAGGTCTGCGCCGACAGCAGCGAGCCCGCGAGCGCGCCCTGCGCAGCGGGCACGGTGAAGCCCCGCGGACCAGTGACCGGCTCGGCGTCGCCGTCGGCGTCACCCTCCGCGTCCCCGTCCTCGTGCGGTACGACGGCGAACGGCTCGGCCGTCAGGTCGATGCCGACCTCGTCGGGCTCCACCTCGGCCAGCAGGGTGACCTGCTGCTCGGTGGTGCCGAGGACCAGGACGCGGGTGCCGACGGCGACGACGGCGACGCCCTGGCCGCGGCCGAGCGCCTGGCGGTGCACGACCTGGACCGGGGCGCCTGCCGGCGTGCGGAAGCGGCGACCGGCGAACCGGGCGATCAGCAGGAGCAGGCCGACGACGACGGCGAGCGATCCGAGCAGCCGGAGCAGGAGGCCGCCGATGCTCGGGTCGGCGGCGGACAGGGCGAGCATCGGGTCAGGCCGTGGCGGCGGCGTCGAGGATCTCGGTGACGCGCAGGCCGAAGTCCTCGTCGACGACGACGACCTCGCCGCGCGCGACGAGGCGGCCGTTGACGAGCAGGTCGGCCGGGCTCCCGGCGGCACGGTCGAGCTCGAGCACGGCGCCCGGGGTCAGCGCGAGCAGGTCGCGCACCGTCATCCGGGTGCGGCCGAGCTCGACGGTGACCTCCATGTCGACGCCGTGCAGCAGCTCGAGGCCGCGCGGCACGACGGGGGAGGCGGGGGAGCCGAAGGCGGGCACGAAGGGCTCGTCGCTGATCGAGGCCGCGACGGCGGCGGCAGCGGCGGTCTGACCGGCCTGGCCGGTCTGACCGGCCTGGCCGGTCTGGCCGGTCTGGCCGGTCTGGCTCGCCGGGGCAGCAGCCGCAGGGGCCGCGGCGTCGGCGCCGCCGGCGTCCTCGGTGATCGGCTCCCGCGCGCCGGCGAGGGTCGCCTCGGGGACGAGCACTGCCGCGGCGATGCCGGTGCCGATCAGCGGCACGGTGCTGAACTCGCCGCCGAGCACGGCGGTGACGTCGAAGTCGGCGGCGTCCAGGTCGAGGGTGCTGGCGCTGCGGGCCCGGGCGCCGAGGCGGAGCGCCGCGGCGTCGAGGGCGGGCTGCACCGCGGCGGCGACGTCGAGGCCGCCGAACGGGCTGGAGGCGAGCGCGTCGACCAGCTCGCGGCCGACGAGGACCGCCACGACGCCGGGCACGCCGCCGTCGAGCTCGGCGACCGCACCGCCGGCGAACGCGGCCGCCACGTGCGGCGAGCCGGGCTGGACCGGGCCGAGGACCAGCGGGCTGACGGACGGCAGGACGGCCGCGGCCGCCTCGGCGACGGCCTCGGCGAGGGCGGGGGTGGCGTCGGTCATGGGGTCTCCTCGGGCGTGGTGACGATGAGCGCGGCCAGGCGCTGGCCGCGGGCTCCGGGGGTGGCGTGGGCGATCGGGGTGCCGGTGTCGGGGCCGCCGCCGGCGACGCAGACGTCGAGCGGGGCGGAGGCCGGGTGGTGCAGCCGGACGACGGAGCCGGGCTCCAGGGCTGCCAGCACCGCGGGGTCGAGGGTGACCGGGCGGAAGCGGACCGCGACCGAGACCGGCACGCGGTTGAACTGCTCCTGCAGCAGCAGCGCGGACTCGGCGCGCTGCGCGCGCTCCCGCTCGGACATCGCACCGCTGCCGGCAGCGTTCTGCAGGTGGGGGAGCAGGCCACCGAACGGCAGGCACACCGACATCCGGTGCGCGCGCTCGCCGATGCGCAGCTCCATGGTCACGACGACCATCACGTCCGCCGCGGCCGCGACCTGCGCGAACTGCGGGCTGTACTCGATGCCGGTGACCTCGGGCTCGAGGGCCACCAGGCCGTCGAGCGAGTAGCGCATCTCGCCGAGCAGGCGCTCGACGAGCCCACGGACGACCGCGTCCTCGATCTCGGTCAGCGGCCGGKCCGGCTGCTCGTCGCCCCCGGGGCCGCCGAGCATGTGGTCCAGGCACGACATCGTCGCGAAGAGCGGCACCTCCAGGACGCACGTTCCCGGCACGGGCTCCGCGGTGAAGAGGGTCATGTAGGTCGACGGGCCGAGGCTGTCGACGTACTCCGCGTAGGTGCGCTGCTCGATGCCGACCAGCGTCACCGTGCACACGGTGCGCAGCGAGCTGGTGAACACGGTCGTGGCCTGGCGCGCGAAGCCGTCGAACCCGAGCTGCAGGGTGCGCTGGTGCTCGCGGCTGAGCTGGATCGGCCGACGGAAGTCGTACGGCGTCGGCTCGCTCGTGCGCGGGCGACGCCGGGGCCGTTGCGGGGCGAGGGTCACGACCAGCCCATCGTCGGCCGGCCGGGCGACCTGAGGGGTCGCCACGACGACGGACGGTCAGGGTCCCGTGGTCCGTTGTGACTACCCGGGGTCCCGGGAACGGTCCCGGGTCCGGGTCGGCAGCAGGTGCGGGGCTGCCGTGCCCGCACGCCTACTGGGTGACGAACTCCGTGAAGTACACGCCCATCACGTCGCCGTGGTAGCGGTGGTCGAGCTCCTCCTCCAGCTGGTGGCGCAGGGCCTCACGCTTCGCCGGCTTGTTCACTTCGCCGACCGGGAGGCCGCTGAAGACGCCGATCGCGGCGTCGAGGGCCTGGCTGCCGTCGACCTCGTGGGCGCCGTCGGTCAGCTGCAGGGCCATGCCCAGGCGCAGGTAGTGACCGCTGGCGAGGTTGACCTGGATCGCCTCGAGCGGGACGACCTCGCCCGGCTCCGGCTCGGTCGAGCCGGCCGGCTTGAGGAAGAACCACCACCCGGCGCCGCAGGCGACGGCGAGCAGGAGCAGGACGACGACGAGCTTCTTCCCCTTGCCCTGCGGGGCCTCGGCGTCCTGCTGGTTCGGGGCGGGGGCGGCGATGGTGGCGCTCACGGGAGCTCCTCTCGGGTGGTGGCGGGGCGGCCGGCGGCGCTGGCGCCGTCGGCGCGGCGGCCGGTCACGCCGACCTCGGGGTCGAGGCCCGCCTCCCGGCGTACCTCCTCGTAGGCGTCGGTCATCAGCGCCCGGGTCTCGGCCGGGGCCTGGCTCAGGACGAGGATGTCGACGCGCTTGTTGACCTTCTGCGAGCCGCGGACCTTCGGGTCCACCAGCGGCTTCGTGTGGCCGAAGCCAGTGGCCCGCAGCCGGGTCGCGCGGATGCCGTGCACCTCCTCGAGCCGGCGCAGCACGTGCGCGGCCCGGGCGAGCGAGAGCTCCCAGTCAGTCGGGTAGTACTTCGGCTTCACCTTCTCCTGGTTGGTGTGGCCGTCGAGCTCGATCGGCTCGGTCAGCTCCACCAGCACCGGGGCGAGGGTGTCGACCACGCGGCGGCCGCGGTTGGTCAGCTGGGCGACGTTCGGCTCGAAGACGACGTGCTCGGAGACCAGGCTGACGACCAGGCCGCGGTCGTCGATCGTCGCGCGCACGTCGTCGCGCAGGCCCTTGCGGCGCAGCGCGGTGTCGATGCGCTTCCACACCTTCAGCAGCCGGTCGACCTCGGCCCGGGCCTCGCCCGCCGCGCGTCCGTTGCGGAGGCGGTCGGACTTCTCGAGGATCTTCGTGACCGTCGCGCGCTGGGCCTCGGGCACCTGGGCGAGCAGCATCTCGTACGACGCGTCGCCGGGGTCGCTGACGCCCTTGCTGTTGCTGGCGGGGCTGGCGCCGCTGAGGATCGACTTCTCGTGGCCGAAGCCGACCGCGAGGCCGTCCTTGAGCTGCTGGTACTTCTGCTCGTCGACCTGGCTCATCGCGAACATCACGATGAAGAGCGCCATGAGCACGGTGATCATGTCGGCGTACGACACCAGCCACCGCTCGTGGTTCTCGTGCTCCTCCTCGACCTCGCGGCGTCGGCGCTTCGGGCTGGACATGGTCAGGCCGCCGCCTCGAGCTGCTCCTGCGGGGGCAGCAGCGACTGGAGCTTCTGCGCGACGATGCGCGGGTTCGCGCCGGCCTGGATGGCGGCGATGCCCTCGATGACCAGCTCCATGCGGTTGCACTCGAGCTCGCTGAGGCGCTTGAGGCGCGCGGCGATCGGCAGCCACAGGACGTTCGCGCTGAGCACGCCCCACAGGGTGGCGAGGAACGCGGCGGCGATGCTGTGCCCGAGCGCGCCGGGGTCGGCGAGGTTCTCCAGCACGTGCACCAGGCTCATCACGGTGCCGACGATGCCGATGGTCGGCGCGTAGCCGCCGGCGTCGGTGAAGAACTTCGCGGAGTGCTTGTCGACGGCCTTCTTCGCGTGCAGCTCGCCCTCGAGGATCTCGCGCAGCTCCTCGGGGTCGGTGCCGTCGACGGCGAGGGTGACGCCCTTGACCAGGAACGGGTCGTCGATCTCCTCGACGCGGCTCTCCAGCGCGAGCATGCCCTCGCGCCGCGCGGCGTCGGAGAGGCTGACCACGACCGGGACCACGTCGGCGGACGTGGCGACCTTGCCGAAGAGCGCCCGCTTGACCGACGCGACGGCGTTCTTCGCGTCGGCGACCGTGCCGCCGGCGACGGCGACGCACAACGTGCCGCCGAAGACGAGCAGGAGCGGCGGGAGCAGGAAGAGGCTCGCCGGGCTGCCGCCCTCGAGGATGTTGGCGAGCATGATGACGCCGAGGGCGGCGCCGATGCCGAGCGGTGCTGCGATGTCCTTCACGGGATCACTCCTCGCCGACGTCGGGCAGGGGGACGGCGGCGAGCCGGGCGTTGCGCACCCGGGGCCGGGGGACGGGCTCGGCGTCCGGCAGCGAGGCCCGCGCGACGATGGCGGCGCGGTAGTCGATGACGGCGGCCAGCACCTCGTCGAGGGACTCGGACACCAGGTACTTCGTGCCGTCCACGAGGGTCACCACCGTGTCCGGGGTGCAGTCCACGCGTTCGACGAGGTCGGCGTTCAGCAGGAACGTGGACCCCGAGAGTCGGGTCAGCGAGATCACCGCGGCACCTCCGTGTGCAGCTGGTCGAGTAGTCGATCGGTCGTGCGTCGTGCCGTCCGTGGCACTTCGCCTGTCTGATCGGCCGGCGGCGGTAGTCCCTGACGAAAAGCACCGGAAATCGGTGTGTCGCGGTGCTTTTCGTCAGGGACTACCGGCCGTGCGGGCGGGTCAGCGCTTGATGTTGACGAGCTCCTCGAGCACCTGGTCGCTGGTCGTGATGACGCGCGAGCTGGCCTGGAAGCCACGCTGGGCGAGGATCAGGTTGGTGAACTCGGCGGACAGGTCGACGTTGGACATCTCGATCGCGCCGGCCATCACCTGGCCGCGCTGGCCCTCGCCGGCGACGCCGAGCTGCACGGGCCCGGAGTTGGCGGACTCCCGGAAGGCGGTGTCGCCGATCTTCTCCAGGCCCATCGGGTTGGTGAAGTCGGCGATCGCCAGCTGGCAGATGTCGCGCTGGACGCCGTCGGAGAACACGCCGCGGACCTTGCCGTCGGCCGAGATGGAGTACGACGTCAGCTCGACGCCGGCCGGCAGGGAGCCGTCGACCATGTGCAGGTCGACGTCGATCGGGCCACCGGTGGGCAGGCCGGCGCCGTCGAGGGCGTAGCCCTGCACCCGCATGCCGTTCGGCGCGACGAGCACACCGGTCTGGTCGAAGGTGAACGCACCGGCGCGGGAGTAGACGTTCTCCATGCCGTCGCGCAGCACGAAGAAGCCGTCGCCCTGCAGCATCACGTCGGTGGCGCGGCCGGTCAGCTGCGCCGAGCCCTGCCCGAAGTTGGTCGACGTGGCGGCGAGCTGCACGCCGAGGCCGACCTGGATCGGGTTGGTGCCGCCGCGCTCGGCGTTGCCGCCCGACGCCGCGGTCAGCATCTGGCTGAGGGTGTCGGAGAAGACGGTGGTGCTCGCCTTGAAGCCGGTGGTGTTGGCGTTGGCGATGTTGTTGCCCGTGACGTCGAGCATGGTCTGGTTGACACGGAGGCCGGAGATGCCGGCGAAGAGCGAACGAAGCATGGTCAGTTTCTCCTTCAGGCGGTGGTGGACGGAGCGCCGCTGGGCGGCACGTAGGTGCCACCACCACTGGTGGTGGGCGCCGAGATGGTGGGTGCGTCGCCGACGCTGAGCACGTCGGTGATGGCGACCTGGCGGCCGTCGACGCTGAGGACCGGGCCGGTGGCCAGGTAGGTCGTGCCCTGCACGGTCCCGCTCTGCTCGACCCCGCTCTCGTCGTACCAGCGCACGGTCTGGCCGATGAGCGAGCTCGCGCCGAACGCGAGCTGGGTGCTGAGCAGCATCGCCGACTGGTCGGCGACCTCCTGCATCTTCTCCAGCGCCGTGAACTGCGCGGTCTGGGCGAGGAACTCCGAGGAGTCCGTCGGGTTGAGCGGGTCCTGGTACTTCATCTGCGCGACCATCAGCTGCAGGAACATGTCCTTGTCGTCCTTCGACGACGCGGGCGCGGTCCCGCCGCGGGCGGTGCCGGTGACGCCGTAGCCGACGCCCTCCGTGGGCATGACGGACATTGCTGCCTCCTGTCAGACGGTCCGGTCGAGGCGACCGGCGAGCGGGGTCGGTGCGATGGGGTACGACGCGCGCGCCGGCTGCTGCTGGCGCGGCTCGTCACGGGGCTGGTCGCGGCCGGGTTGGCCGCCACCCTGCTCCTGGCGGGCCTGCGCCTCCTGGCGGGCGTGCGCGTCGGGTCCGGCCTGTGGGCCGGACTGGGGGCCGGCGCCCTGTCCGGTCGTGGTCGAGGCGCCGGCGGTGGCGGCGGTCGTCGGGAGCAGCGGGGCGCAGAGGGGCCGCGCGAGAGACCGCGCGCCGCACAACGACGGCGCGACGCGCGTGGCGAGCGCCCGGTGCACGGCCGCTCCCTCCGCGCCGTCGCCACCGGCCAGGCGCACCTGCACCGAGCCGTCGCGGACGACCAGGGTCACCCGCACCTCGCCGAGCTGCTCGGGCTGGAGGGTCAGGGTGATCCGGTGCGTGCCGTTGCCGGCGGTGCTGGCCATGCGGGTCACCTCCGGGAACACCTGCTGCACGACCGCGCGGGTGACCTTCTCCGGCGCCAGGTCGAGCGCCGTGCCGCCTGCGGTCGCCGCGGCACCGCCCACGCCGCTGACGGCCGAGACGTCACTTGTGACCGTCGAGGCGTCAGCTGTGGCCGTCGAGACGTCAGTTGTGACCGTCGAGGCGTCACGTCCGGCACCGGCGAGGCCGGCGGGGCCGGCGGGGCCGGCGGGTCCGCCCGGCAGCGCCTCGCCCGTCGTACGACGGCCGGCCGGTGCGTCCTGCTGCGGGGTCTGCGCGAGGGTCGGGAGCGAGGCCTCGACCGCCACAAGTGACGCATCGACGGCCACAAGTGACGCCTCGACGGCCACAGCTGACGCCTCGACGGGGAGGAGGGACGGCTGGACGGGCGCAGGTGCCGGCTCGAGCGGGGCAGCGGGCACGGGGTCCGTGGTGGCGGCGGGGGCCGGAGACCCCGTGGCGCCGGCACAGCCCGCCAGCGCCGCGGCGAGCGCGTCGCCGAAGGCGGACGCAGCAGTGCCCTCGGCCGTGGGGCCGGGGCCGCCGGGCGCGGCACCGGTGCCGGGCTCGGCGGTCGCCGCCGGCAGCCCGGGCAGGAAGGGTGCGATGCTCACGGTCAGCTCCTCACCATCGCCATGATGTTGCGGACGTAGTTCTGGGTCTCCCGGTAGGGCGGGATGCCGTCGTAGCGCGTCACCGCACCGGGGCCGGCGTTGTAGGCCGCGAGGGCGAGCTCGGTGCTGCCGAACCGGTCGAGCAGCGAGCGCAGCAGCCGGGCGGCGCCGTCGACGGCCTGGGCGGGGTCGAACGAGTTCGTGACGCCGAGGCCGCGCGCGGTGGCGGGCATCAGCTGCATCAGCCCCTGCGCACCCGCGGGGCTGACCGCGCGCGGGTTGAAGCCGGACTCCTGCTTCGCGACGGCCGCGAGCAGCTCGCCCGGGACGCCGGTGCGCGTCGCCGCGGCGTTGATCAGGTCGGCGTACGGCGTGGACGCGGGCACCTGCGCGGAGATCCCGGCGGTGCCGGCGGTCGCGGCCGTCGGGGCGGCCGACCCGGTGCCGATGATCCGGCGGATCATGTCGGGCTCGGACGGCACGTCGATGATGCGGACGTCCAACCCGGTGCGGGGCGCCTCGATCATCTTGCCGTCGCCGATGTAGATCGCGATGTGGTCGGCGCCGTTGTTGCGGCTGGAGTTGTCCCACGCGATCAGGTCGCCCGGCTGCGCCTCGGCGAGGCTGTTCACCTTGGTGCCGGCGCGGGCCTGGTCGGCCGAGACGCGCGGCAGGTCGTAGCCGAGGGTCTTGTAGACCGACTGCACGAGGCCCGAGCAGTCGACGCCCTTCTCGATGCTGGTGCCGCCCCAGACGTAGGGCAGGCCGAGGTACTTCTTCGCCTCGTCGACGACGTCCTGGCCGGTGACGCCGTTCGCGTCGGGGCTCCCGGCGCCGGCCGCGGCCAGCGTCGTGGCGAACTCGCCCGACGTCGCGGCGGTCGCGGTGGTGCTGCTCAGGGTGGAGAACCGTGCGAGCTGGGCCTGGATCTGGCTGATGCGCGCAGCGACCTGGTCGACGCTCATCGTGCGCCCTCCCTGGCCTGGGCCCAGCGCTGGGCGGCGATGTCGTCGGCCTCACGGGCCTCCCGTCGTGCCGCCTCGGTACGACGGACCGATGCTCGACGCTCCAGCAGGAGCTCGACCGCGGCGAGCCGGGCGCGGTCGGCGCCCCAGCGGGCGCGGGCCTCGGCGGCGACGATGTCGGTGGTGGCCAGCTCGGTGCGCACCTCACCGGCGAGGACGCCGACGTTGCCGAGGGCGGTGCGTCGCGCGAGCAGCTCGCCGGGGGTGGTCACGAGGTCGACGGGTGCCGACGTGACGGCGTCGTCGAGGCGCTGGAGCCGGCTGGTGAGCGCGGCCTGCTCGGCGAGGACGTGCTGCAGGCCGATCCGGCTGTCGGTCTCGCGCACGGAGCGCACGCGGGCGACGGCGGCGAGGCCGCGGTCGTCGTGGTGGACGCGGCTCATGGCGCCACCAGTGCGGCGAGGCGGTCCCACGTCTCCGCGGGCGGGGTGAGCTCGTCCATGCCCTGCTGCAGGAACGCCTGGATCCGGGGCAGGCGGGCCAGCGCGGCGTCGGCGTGCTCGTCCGCACCACCGACGTAGGCGCCGATCTCGACGAGCTCGCGGACCGAGCGGTGGGCGGCGAGCATCCGCCGCAGCCGGGTGGCGTCGGCCTGCTGGTCGAGCGTGGTCACCGCGCGGTGGACGCGGGAGATCGACTCCAGCACGTCGATGGCGGGGAAGTGGCCGGCGGTCGCGAGGTCGCGGCTGAGCACGACGTGGCCGTCGAGGATCGACCGGGCGGTGTCACCGATCGGGTCCTGCAGGTCGTCGCCCTCGACGAGCACGGTGTAGAGCCCGGTGATCGAGCCGCAGGCGGCGGTGCCGGCGCGCTCGAGGAGGAGCGGCATCAGGCCGAAGACGCTGGGCGGGTAGCCGCGGGTGGCGGGCGGCTCGCCGGAGGACAGGCCGATCTCGCGCTGGGCCATCGCGACCCGGGTGAGGGAGTCCATCATCAGCAGCACGTCGCGCCCGCTGTCGCGGAACCACTCGGCGATGCGGGTGGCGGTGAAGGCGGCGCGGAGGCGCTCGACGGCGGGGGCGTCGGAGGTCGCGACGACGACGACCGAGCGGGCCAGGCCCTCCGGGCCGAGGTCGCCGTCGATGAACTCGCGCACCTCGCGGCCCCGCTCACCGACGAGGGCGATCACGTTGACCTCGGCGTCGGTGCCGCGGGCGATCATCGACAGCAGGGAAGACTTGCCGACACCGGAGCCGGCCATGATGCCCAGGCGCTGGCCGCGACCGGCGGGGACGAGCGAGTCGAGGGCGCGCACCCCGAGGCCCAGCGGCTGGGTGATCCGCGGCCGGGTCAGGGCGTCGGGCGCGGAGAGCTCGGTCGAGACCGGCTCGAGGCCGGGCAGGGTGGCCAGGTCCGGGCCGCCGTCGATCGGGCGGCCGAGGCCGTCGAGCACGCGGCCGCGGAGCGCGTCACCGACGCGGATCCGCAGCGGACCGCCCGTCGCGCGGACGTGGTCGCCCACGCGGACACCGGTCGTCGTACCGAGCGGGAGGCAGACGGCGGCGCCGTCGCGCAGCGCCGCGACCTCGGCGAGCAGCGGACCGGACGCGGTGCGCACCTCGACCAGGTCGCCGGCGGCGGCCGGCAGGCCGCGGACCTCGAGGTGGAGGCCGACCAGCTCGGTGACGGTGCCGACGGCCAGCGGGCGCGCGGCACGCAGGACCCGCTCACGCACGTCCGCGCCGAGGGACGTGACCTCGCGGCGCGGGTGCGCGCTGCCGAGCTCGATCGCGGGGCTGCCCAGCTCGGTCCTCATGCGAGCGCCTCCCGGACCCGGGCCAGCGCCTCGTCGACGCGCAGGTCGGTGACCGAGCCGTCGGGCGACTCGACGAGCGCGTCGGCGCGGCCGAGCGAGGGGTCGGCGACGACCTCGAGGCCGCGGTCGGCGAGGTCGCGCGCGGCGGCGTCGCCGACGACCGAGGGGTGGAGCCGGACCCGGCCCACCGGGGCGGCCGGCAGCACTTGCAGCGCGCGGGCGACGACGTCGGCCGGGGTGGTCGCGGCGACGGCGGCGCCGAGGACCTCCGCGACGACGGCCGAGGCCAGGTCGCTGGCCTGTTCCTCGATCGCCCCGGCCAGGTCGCCGAGCAGCCCCCTGACCTGCTCGGCGGCCCGGCCGAGGGCCTCGACGGCGGCACGGTGCTCGGCCTCGCGACGCTGCTCCGCGGCGGCGTGGCGGGCGGTGCGCTCGGCCTCCTCGGCAGCGGCCTGCTCGGCGGCGGCGCGACGGCCCTCGGCCCAGCCGACGGCGTACCCCTGCGCCTGCGCGGCCTCGCGCGCCTTCGTGGCGAGGCCCTCGAGCAGCGACTCGGTCACCGGGTCACCGAGGACCGACGAGCCGCCGAGGCGGGTCCAGTTGCCGACCCGCAGCTCCGGGGTGGAGACGCCCTGGTTCACAGCCATGTCAGACCACGAACTCCTCGTCGTTGCCGCGCCGCACCATGATCACGCCCTGCTCCTCGAGCTTGCGGATGGTGCGGATGACGCCCTGCTGGGCCTCCTCGACCTGTGCGAGGCGGACGGCGCCGAGCAGCTCGACCTCCTCGAGCAGGTTCTCCGCGGCACGCTCGGACAGGTTGGCCGTGATCTTCGAGCGGACGGCCTCGCTGACGCCCTTGAGGGCGAGCGCGAGCTCGGCGCTGTCGACCTGGCGCAGCACCTGCTGCACGGAGCGGTCGTCGAGGCCGACGATGTCCTCGAACATGAACATCCGGCTCTTGACCTCGTCGGCCAGCGACGGGTCGAGGCCCTCGAGGCCCTCGACGATCTGGCGCTCGGTCGGTCGGTCGGAGCGGTTGATGATGTTGACGAGCGGGTCGACGCCGCCGACCTGCGAGACCTCGGCGGGCTGCAGCATCGACGACAGCTTGCGCTCGAGGACGCCCTCGACGATCCGGACGATCTCGGGGGAGGTGCGGTCCATGACGGCGATCCGGTGGGCGACCACGGCCTGCTGGTGGGCGGGAAGCCCGCCGAGCAGCATCGACGCCTTGTCGGCCGGCATGTGCGCCAGCACCAGCGCGATCACCTGCGGGTGCTCGTCGGCGATGAAGCCGCGCAGCTGTGCCGGGTCGGCCCGGTGCAGGAACTGGAAGGGCATCTGCACGGCCGCGGCGTGCAGCCGGTCCATGATCTCCTTGGCGCGCTCCGGGCCGAGGGACTGCTCGAGCAGCTGCTGGGCGAAGCCGAAGCCGCCCTGGGTGACGTGCGCGTGCGCGGTCACCAGGTCGTGGAACTCGTTGAGGACCTTGCTCGACTCGTCGGCGGTGACGGCGTCGAGGCGCGCGATCTCGGCCGAGATCGCCTCGACCTCGGAGTCGGACAGGTGGGACATCACCTGCGCGGCCCGGTCCTTGCCGAGCTGGATGAGCAGCACGGCGGCCTTGCGCACGCCCAGCTGCATGACGGCGGAACCGCTCCCGGCGGTCAGCATCGTGGTGCTCACTTCCGCGGCTCCACGAGCCAGCCGCGCAGCAGGGCGGCGACGTCCTCGGGCTGCTTCTCCACGAGGGCGATGAGCTCGTCACGCATCGCGTCCTCCTCGTTCTCCTCGGCGGCCTCGAGCGCGGCCAGGGCCGGGGACTCGAGCGCCGGCTGGCGGTTCGCGGCCTCGAGGCGCAGCTGCTCGACGACGTACGACGTCGCCTCCTCGCGTGCCCGGGCCCGGCGCCGGGCCTGCAGCCAGGCGGCGCCGACGGCGAGCAGGATGCCCAGCCCGATGCCGACGTTGCGGATCAGCGCGTTGCGGCGGTCGGCGGCCTCGGCGGCCTTGGCGGCGGCGATCTCGGCGGCGTTGGCCTCCGCGATGCTCCGGTCGAAGGGGAGGACCGCGACCTCGATCGTGTCGCCGCGCTCCGGGTCGATGCCGGCGGCGCTGGCGATCTGGTCCTCGATCACCTCGGGCTGGATGTTGGCGGCGGCCGTGGCGTCCAGGACGACGGAGATGCCGAGCTTCTTCACCGCGCCGGGCGCGGTCTCGCGGCGCTCGACGATCTCGTCGAGGGCGTTGTCCCGGGTCTCGGAGGTGTTCTCGTAGGTGCCGTCGCCGTTGGTGCCGGCGCCGGGGTCCATCTGGCCGTCGGGACCGACGACCCCGCCGACGCCGTCGGCGCCGGTGGTGCCGGAGTACTTCTCCGAGGACTTGGTCTGCGACAGCGGGGGGTTCTTCTTGTCGCTGTTGTAGCTGCGGCTGTTGATGACCGACTTGTCGAAGTCGAGGTCGGCGGTCACGGTCGCGGTCGAGTTGCCGGGGCCGACCCACGTGTCGAGGGCGCCCTGGATCTTCGACTGCATCGACTTCTCGTAGGCGCTGACCTGCTTGGCACGGGCGCTGGCGAGGCCGGCGCCGCCCTCGGCCGAGTCGGTGGTCAGCAGCTTGCCGGTGGTGTCGGTGACGGTGACGTTCTTCGGGTCGAGGCCGTCGATGCTGGACGCGACGAGGTGGACCACGGACTGCACCTGGTCGTCGTCGAGGTCCGCGCCGGGGACGGTGTCGACGAGCACCGACGCGGTGGTCGGCTTCTGCTCGTCGCTGAAGACCTTCTCCTCGGGGATCGCGAGGTGCACGACCGCGGTGTCGACGCCGTCGATGGCCTCGATGGTCTTGCTGAGCTCGCCCTCCATGGCGCGCTTGAAGTTGGTGCGCTCCTGGGACTCCGAGGTGGACAGGCTCTGGTCGTCGAGCAGGCTGTAGCCGCCGTCGGACCCGGTGGGCAGGCCCTGGCCGTTCATCTTGATGCGCGTCGCGTAGACCTGCGACTGCGGGACCAGGATCGTGCTGCCGCCGGCACCGAGCTTGTAGGGCACGCCCGCGGCGTCGAGCTCGTCGATGACCGCGCTGGCGTCCTCACCGGACAGCCCGGAGTAGAGCGGGGCGTAGCTGGGAGCGGAGACCCAGCGGACGACGAGGAACGCCGCGAGGAGCAGGGCCGCCGTGCCGATGACGGCGACGGCCTTCTGGCCGGCGGTGAAGGCCGCGAACGTGTCGCGGGCGCGCTGGAGGGCGCTGGTGATTCGCTGCTGCATCGATCAGCCCTCAGACCTGCATCCGCATGATCTCGTTGAACGCCTCCACGGCCTTGTTGCGGAGCGCGACCGTGAGCTGGCTGGCGACCTGCGCCTCGCTGGCGGCGATCGTGTAGTCGTGGATGTTCTCGAGCTTGCCGGTGGCCGCGTCGACGGCGAGCGAGTCGGCCTTGTCGGTGAGGCCCTCGAGCCGGTCGAGGCCGTCGAGGACGAGGGAGCCGAACTCGGTGTCGGCGCCGGCGACGCCCTGGACCTCGGTGGCCGGCGTGATGTCCATCGCCGGGTTGATCGCGGCGGATCCGGACAGCGTCGGGAACTGCAGGGGCATGATGTCCATCAGCGGTTCCCGATCTGCAGGGCCGCGGAGTAGGTGTCCTGCGCGGACTTCGTGACCTGGACCGACGCCTGGTAGCCGCGCTGGGCCATGACCAGCTCGCTCATCTGCGCCGACATGTCGACGTCGGGCATCCGGACGTAGCCGTCCTCGTCGGCGAGCGGGTGGCCCGGCGAGTGCACGACCCGGCCCTCGGCCGAGGACTGGGCGAACCCGGCGACGTCGACGCCGCCGTCCGCGCGCGGGTCGAAGACGACGTACGTCGCCCGGAACGCCTCGTCGTCGGTGGAGCGGACGGTGTTGACGTTCGCGATGTTGCCGGCGAGGGCGTCCAGCCAGGTCTGGTGGGCACCGAGGGAGGTGTTGGCGATGCGGAGGGTCTCGAAGGCGCTCATCAGGCACCGCCACCCATCACGGACAGCCGCGAGTGCCGGTCGCTCAGCGCGCGGCCCATGACCTGGTACTGGAACTGCGTCTGGATCGCCGCGATCGACTCCTTGCGGAGGTCGACGTTGTTGTCGTTCGCGCCGACGGGCGTGGCCGTGGCCTCGACCGTGACACCGATGGCGCCGGGACCCGAGGTGACCGCGGTGCCGCGCTCGATGGCGCGCTCCAGGGCGGTCTCGAAGTCGACGCTCCGGGCGCGGAAGCCGGGGGTGTCGACGTTGGCGATGTTGTCCGCGATCACCTGCTGCCGCGTGGACAGCCCGTTGATCGTCGTGTGCAAGACGAACCCGACTGCGTCGGACGCTGCGAAGGACACGAGCCGATCTCCTCGGAAGGSACCGCCCCCMGGGGTCGGTGGAACATCGGTGCCGGTCCGTCGGCGGGGGTGAGCAATCCGTCGCTCAGTGCCCCTGATCGGTCCCCACGGGCTGGACCTGAGGTGCGTGGGGTGGGACTTGGTCCCGAGTAGTTCGACCGATCGTCGAGATCCGGCGTCGGCCGCCCCCGTCGCGGACCATCACGTCGGCGACGCGCAGCCGGCCCAGCACGGGCAGCCCGAGCCGGCGCCGGAGCCGGAAGTCGAGCACGTAGAGGCGGTAGACGAGGCGCAGGACGGCGCGGTTGCCGAGCCGGTCGAGCCAGCGCAGGAGCACGAGGACCTGCTCGAAGCGGCGCTGGTCGGCGTCGGTCCAGCTCCACCCCATCAGCTCGCGGAACTCCGGCGGCAGGTTGCCGCGGGTCATGAAGTGGTACGGGCGCCCGAGCAGCCGGCTGAGCAGCGAGCCCGGGGTGCCCCAGGCCTCGGCGAGGAAGCTCAGGTCGGCGAGCGACTCGAAGTCCCGGCGCACCTCCGGCGAGATGGCCATCCGCGGCAGCATCGAGTCCCAGTAGGCCTCGAAGGCCGCCCAGTCCGCCGGCCAGTCGGCGGCCCGCACGTTCACCCCGGTCGCCAGAGGCTGCGCGGCGCGGGTCAGCACGTCCAGCTGCGCCCGGGTCAGCGGACCGTGGAGCATCGTGAACTGGTCGAGGTAGAAGCGGAACAGGCAGGCGGCCACCCACAGCTGGAGGTCGGGCGCGTTCCCGCTGTAGCGGACCGGGCTGGTGGCGGTCGAGTGGACGTGGCGGTGCACCTCGGCGACCGCGTCGCGCATCGCGGCACGGTCGTCCTCGGAGCCCATCAGCGCGAGTGCGAGGTACTGCCCGGTCGTGCGCCCGCGCTTCATCGGGTAGCGGCGCGGGCTGCCCGACACCACCCGGCTCTCGCTGACGCCCTCACCGACGCCCGGCAGCGAGAGCTGCATGACGATGTTGGCGACGCCGCTGGTGGTGCCCAGCGACGTGACGGCGTCGACCAGCGTGGTCGGGGCGGCGGGAGCCAAGGCCGGTCCAATCTGTCAACGGGCGTGTCCAGATCGCACGCTAGCCCCGGCCCGCGAGTCGGTCAAGGAAGGGCGCGACCGGCCCGCGGACCCGGGTGGTCCTGCCGAAGGTCAGAGCAGCACGATCGAGCACGCACCGTCGCCGTAGCCGGCGATCGACACGGCCAGGTCCTCGCGGCGGCCCAGGGTCAGCGTGCTGACCCGCAGCTGGGGGTCGAGCGGTGGGCCGGCCGGGTGCAGGGCGTGCAGCTTCAGGTGCTCGGCACCGGGCACGTTGAACATCGACGCGGCGATGTTGAGCACCTCGTAGAGGTTCTCGGCGAGGCTGTCGGACAGCTTGCCGTCCGCGATCGCCTCCTCGGCACCCACGGCCGGGACCAGGCCGAGCGCCGCGCCGGCGTGCGCGGAGAAGGCCAGGTCGCACACGACGAGGGCGCTGATGCGCAGCGCGTCGTCGACGTACACCGCGACGGAGGCGGGGGTGTCCGGGCCCGGCGCGAACGGCGGGGCCGGCTGGAGGGTGACCTCGCGGCCGAGCAGGTCGGCGAGCAGGTCGCGCAGCTGCTTGGGCTGGGGGAGGTGGACGGCCATGGCGCGTCCCTCAGATCACGCTGCGGAGGGCGTCGTCGAACGCCTCCGGGGTGAACGGCTTGGCGATGAGGAAGGCCGCGCCGGCGGACGCCGCCCGCTGGCGCATCTCCTCGGAGCCCTCGGAGGTGACGAAGCCGAAGGCCACGTCGGAGCCCGCGGCCCGCAGGGCGGCGAGGCAGTCGATGCCGTTCATCTCCGGCATGTTCCAGTCCGACAGCACCAGGTCGGGCCGCTCGGTCTGCACCATCTCGAGCGCCTCCCGGCCGTTCTCGGCCTCCACGATGTCGTGCCCGCCGTGCCCCGCCTGGCGCAGGGTGCGGATCACGATCTGCCGCATCACGCGGCTGTCGTCGGCGATCAGGATCTTCATCAGGACCTCACTGGCTCCAGGTGTCGTTGTCGTGTCGGGTCGGTCGGGGCGGGTCGGGGCGGGTCGTGGTGGGGCGGGGAGGGTCAGGGGCGCGGCACGTGGACGCACACGCGCACCGGACCGCCGCGCCAGGCCACGTCGAGGCGGCACACCTCGACGACGTCGCTGGCGAACGCCGCGCGCCCGGCGGCGACCGAGGGCAGGGAGAGCACGCTCGGCCCCGGCATCAGGCTCTTCACGTTGCCGCCGACCATGTTGACCAGCTCACCGACGGCGTCCGCGACGTCACCGTCGTTGACGGGCCCGTCCTCGGGCAGGGCGAGCATCCGCGCGCTGAGCAGGCGGGCGACCTGCTCGTCGAGCTCGACGGTGACCACTCCCTGCCACTCGCCGGTCACGGTCACCGCGGCGGACCACGCCCCGGTCGCGTCGAAGGGGGAGCCGGGCGGCACGGGGCGGGGGAGGAGGACCTCGTCCTCGCCCACGAGCGCCAGCCAGACGTCGTCGGTGACGGCGCCGACGTCGTCGAGGGACGGCACCGACGCGTCGTACCCGGGCACGGTGGTGGGCGCGGTCATGCCGGCACCTCCCGCACCGCGGGGACGAGGCCGAGCAGCTCGAGCTTCTCCACGATGGCCTCGGGCGTGAACGGCTTGATGACGTACTCGTGGGCACCCGCGGCCAGCGCGCGGACGATCTGGCGCTGCTCGCTCTCGGTCGTGACCATCATCAGCGTGATGTCGCGCCACTCGGGGTTCGCGCGCACCTGCTGGATGAACGTGTAGCCGTCCATCACCGGCATGTTCCAGTCGACCAGGCACAGGTCGGGAACGACGCCGGCGTGCATCTGGTCGAGCGCGGCCTGGCCGTGCTCGGCCTCGCTGGTCTCGAAGTCGAGTCCCGTCACGATGCGGCGCAGGATGCTGCGCATCGCCCGGGAGTCGTCGATGATCATGGCTCGCACGATCAGGCTCCTGTCCTGGAGAGGGTCATGGCGGTCGCGCGCCGGTAGGCGGGCACCCGACCGATCTGCTCGCGGTGCCAGGAGGCAGCGAGGTCGGCGGGGAGGTCGAGGGTGGTCTCCGACGCCCCGAGCAGCAGGTAGCCGTCGGGGGCGAGCATCGGCAGCATCCGCCGCAGCACGTCGGCCTTGGTGGTCGCGTCGAAGTAGATGAGGACGTTGCGCAGCCAGATGACGTCGAAGGTGCCGAGGCCGACGTACGGCGCCGCGAGGTTGAGGTGCTTCACGGTGACCCGCTCGCGGAGCCGCTCGGCGATCTCCCACTCGCGCCCGACGCGGGTGAAGTAGCGGACCAGGCTGGTCGCGGGCAGTCCGCGGTTGACCTCGACCTGGCTGTAGCGGCCGGCCCGCACCCGGTCGAGCATCTGGGTGGAGATGTCCGTGGCGACGATCTCGTAGTCCCAGCCGGCCGGCAGGTTCTGGTCGAGCAGCATGGCGATCGAGTACGCCTCCTGCCCGCTGGAGCAGGCCGCGCTCCAGATCCGCAGGCGGCGGGTGGTCGATCGGGCCTCGAGGAGCGCGGGCAGCATCACGTCGGTGAACGCCTGGTAGGGCGTGTGGTCGCGGAACCAGCTGGTCTCGTTGATGGTCAGCGCGTCGACCACCTTGCGCCGCTCGTCGGCGTCGAAGGCCAGCCGGGCGACGTACTGCTCGAGCTCGAGGCCACGCGCCTGCGCCAACGGCGTGAGGCGTGCCTCGACGAGGTACTCCTTGCCCTCGTCGTACACCATCGACGTCTCACGGCGGACCAGGGCCGAGACGGAGGCGAAGGCAGACGGGGCGGTCATGCCCGCCCATTCGGCCGACCGCCCGGCTCCCTGACGAAAACCGGCGTGAAATCAGCCGCACCCGTCCCGGTTCCCGACGTCACACCCCGCTTCTCGTCAGGCCCGCCGGCGTCGGGCCGATGGGAGGGGCGTGACGAGGATCAGGGTGCTCGTGGTCGACGACTCGGCGCTGGTGCGACGCCTGGTCGCGACCGCGCTCAAGGGTGCGGACGACATCGAGGTGGTCGCCGCCGCGCGCGACGGCCTCGAGGCGGTCCGCATGGTCGACGACCTGCGTCCCGACGTGGTCACCCTCGACATCGAGATGCCGAACCTCGACGGTCTCGGCGCGCTGACCCGGATCCGCGAGAAGCACCCCCGCCTGCCGGTCATCATGTTCTCCACGCTGACCGAGCGCGGGGCGAGCGCGACGCTCGAGGCGCTGTCCCGTGGAGCCAGCGACTACGTCACGAAGCCCTCCAACACCGGGCAGATCTCCGACGGCATCGCGGCCGTGCGCGACCAGCTGGTGCCGCGGATCCGCGCGCTCGCGGGGATCCGCAAGCTCGCCCCGGGCGCCGGCCCCGTCGTCCGCCGGACCCGGCCCGCCTCGGCACCGCGGACGGTCAGCGCCCTGCTCGTCGGCTGCTCGACCGGCGGCCCGGACGCGCTCGCGCACTTCCTGCCGCGGTTGCCCGCCGACTTCCCCGTCCCCGTGCTGGTCGTCCAGCACATGCCGCCGGTGTTCACCGCGATGCTCGCGCAGCGCCTCGACAAGGTGTCGGCACTCGAGGTCCGGGAGGCGGTGGACGGTGACGAGGTGCGGCCCGGCCGGGTCCTCGTCGCGCCCGGCGACCACCACCTCCGCCTGCGCCGTGGCGTCGCCGGCGTGCACGCCGTGCTCGACCAGGGACCGCAGGAGAACTTCTGCCGCCCCGCTGTCGACGTGCTCTTCCGCTCCGCGCTCGACGTGTACGGCGGCAGCGCGATCGCGACGCTCCTCACCGGGATGGGCCAGGACGGGCTCGCCGGTGCCCGGCAGCTGGCTGCCGCCGGTGCCCGGGTGCTGGTCCAGGACGAGGAGTCGTCGGTGGTGTGGGGGATGCCCGGCGCCGTCGCCGGTGCCGGCCTGGCCGACGACGTGCTGCCCCTCGACGAGATGGCCGACCGGGTCGTCGGCGTCGTGCGCCGCTGCCACGCTGCCTGACGCCCGACTTGTTGGCCGCTTCGTGGACCTGGTGGCCGCTGCAGCAGTCAACAAGTTCGGGAATCGCCGCCCAGGCGGTGATTCCCGGCCCCGCCAGACGGCCGGCTGCCCCACGCCACGAACCCCGCCCGGGCAACCACCTCACGTCCTCACATCCTCCACTTGAGAGGCCTCTTCGCACTCCCGTTGGATGAGGTCGTCTGGCGTACTGGGCTTCTCGCGGGTGGACGGCACTTCCACGGCTTCGGACGCACCACCCGTTCCAAGGTCTGTGGGGAGGCCACTTCTCTTGTCTGCTCATCGCTCTCACCGACGCGCCCGTCGCGTCCTCGCCCAGCTCGGCTCCGGCGGGCTCCTGCTCGCCGGCGTTGCCGTCGTCGCCACGTCGGCGACCTCGCCCGTCGCCAACGCCGCCAACGAGGCCATCTCGACGACGACCAACGTCACCGCGCCCACGGGCAACGGCTTCTGCGTCCACCCCGACGGCAGCGCCACGCCCGGCGAGGACCCGACGAACTGCAACACCTACGCCAGCCGGCAGGACGTCTGGCTGAGCAACCTGCCGCAGGCGCTCGGCGAGGGGGAGTACTTCCTCGCGGTCAACGTGCCCGGCACGCAGTCGACACCCAACGACGGCGCGGCCGGACTGCTGTCGACCGACAGCCGTGCCCGCCGGGCGTTCCGGGTGACCGCCTCCGGCGACGTCGAGGCGATCGACCCCGCGGGGCACCTGGTCCACGACAACAAGATCCAGCTCGCCGAGTTCGACGCCTCGCCCAACGGCGTCTACGCGCTGAGCGTGTGCGCGCTGCCCTCGCCCGACCCGGCCGCACCGGTGAACGGCAACGACTGCAAGCACGACAACTTCAAGGTCACCGGCACCACGACGCCGGTCGCCGACCCGCTGACGGTGGTGAAGACCGGGTCCGGGGCGTTCACCCGGACCTACGGCTGGGACATCACCAAGGTCGCGACCCCGACCCAGCTGAGCGGTGTCTCGGGCTCGGTGACCGCCGACTACGAGGTCACCGTCTCTCACGACGGGGGCACCGTCTCCGACGTGGCCGTGACGGGCACCATCACGGTGGACAACCCCAACGACGCGGCCGTCGTCGCCGACCTCACCGACACCTTCTCCGACGGCTCGGTCGTCTGCCACGTGACCGGCGGCGGTGAGGACATCTCCTTCGACGCGGGCGCGACGGTGCTGCCGTACACCTGCGACCTGCCCGACGCCGCCCCGGCCGCCGACCTGACCAACACGGTCGACGTGACCTGGGACGTCCAGGTCGTCGGCGACGCCGTGCTCGACGCCGGGTCGGCCAGCGACACCACCGACGCGATCGCCTTCACCGAGACCACCGTCGACGACTGCGTCAGCATCGACGACACGATGAAGGGCGACCTTGGCGACGTCTGTGTCGGCGACCCGAACCCGAAGGTGTTCCCCTACTCCGGCGACTTCGACCTCGAGCCGGGTTGCCGCGACTACCCGAACACCGCGACGTTCACCACCGACGACAGCGGTACGACGGGCAGCGCCTCCGCGACCGTCCGGGTCTGCCAGACCCCGCTCGAGACCGGCGGCCACACGATCGGCTTCTGGCAGAACAAGAACGGCCAGGGCCTGATCAACCCCAAGGGCTCGCCCACCAACGTCGAGTGCGGAGTGACCGACGTCCTGCGCGCCTACGCACCCTTCAAGGACCTCGCGGACGGCTCGTCGTGCGCCAAGGTCGCGGCCTGGGTCACGGACGTCATCAAGAAGGCAAAGGGCTCGAACATGGTCACCATGCTCAAGGCGCAGATGCTCGCGACGGTGCTCAGCGGGCACTACTTCAACCCGGCCCTCGCGGGCCTGGAGGTCGACCTGACGCACGTCGGCGGCAAGGACGTCAGCGCCTCGTTCGGCGGCGCGTCCAGCATGACCGTCGGCGAGGCTCTCGCCTACGCCGCCAGCCAGTCGAACGCTGGCGGCACCAGCTGGTACGGCGGCAACAAGTCTCTGCAGACCGGTGCGAAGGACCTGTTCGACGCCATCAACAACGGCTCGGGGATCTACGCACCGTGAGGCCGACCCGCCTGGGCCGGGCGCTCAGGCGGTGACGTCGAGGTAGACCGGGTGTGCGGGCGTGCCGGTCGCGCCCGCCGCCCGGTCCGCCCACCGCCGCTGCTGGTTCTTGTCGACCAGCAGGGCGGGGATCGCCGCCATCAGCTGCTGCTGGCGGGCCNGAGCCGGTCGAGGGCCTCGCGCCAGGAGACCGGGCGGCGCGGCGCCACCGGGTCGTGGCCGGGCAGCGGGGCGGGGGCGTGCGCGGTGCTCACTGGACCGCCGCCGCCATCGCGGCCTCGCGCCAGGTCTCGCACAGCTGCCGGGACAGGGCCAGTGCCTCGTCCGCCTTGGCGCTGCTGCGGCGCACGTTCGCCTCCACGAGGCAGCCGCGCAGGTACTGGTAGAGCGACGCGAGCTGCTGGCCGGCCGGCATCCGGTCGACGTCGAGGCTCGACTCGAGCTCCATCACGATGTCCTGGGCGTGCACCAGGTGCTGGTGGGCACCGGCCCAGTCGCCGGCCTGCTGGGCCGCGACCGCACGCTCGCCGTCGAGGACGAGGCGCTCGACGAGCATCACCAGGAGGCGGGCCGGGGAGGCGGTGGCGACGGCGTTCTGGCGGTAGGCGTCGTGGGCGCCGTGCACCGATCGGGTGGCGTACATGGTCAGGTCCTCACTGGGTGGATGCGGACAGGGCGTCGAGCTGGCTGGGGAGCCACGCCGACTGGCTGGCGGGGGGGGGGGGGGCGCAAGCTTGCAAGAGGCCGTTGCACTCCAGGGCGGTGTACTGGCGCTCCAGCGTCTGGCGCCGCAGCTCGAGGCGGGCGTCCCACGCCTCGATGCTCTTGTTCAGCCGGGTGATCGTGGAGCTGTGGCTGTTGATCGCGTTGCTGATGGCACCGTCGTACTTGTCGCTGGCGGTCTTCGCGACCTGCTCGACGCGGGAGGCGAAGCCACCTGCCCCGGTGAAGGCCGCCGCGACGGCGGTCGGGTCGGCGGCGTAGGCCTCGGCGAACTTCGCCTCGTCGAAGACGAGCTTGCCGTAGCGGTCGGTCTGCAGGCCGAAGGCGGCCATCGAGGTGCCGTCGTTCGGGAAGACCGCGTTCTGGAGGGCGCTGGCGACCCGGCGGATGGTGGCGTCGCCCTTGAGGACGCCGGCGCCGTCCTTGGAGTTCAGGGTCAGCGACTGCATCTGGGTGAGCAGCGAGTTCACCTGCTCCACGAAGGACTTCACGGCGCCCGACGTGCCCTCCGCGTCGCGGGCCAGGGTGACGTCGGCGGCGCCGGTGGCGCCCGCAGCCAGCGTGATGGTGACGCCCGGTACGACGTCGGTGAAGGTGTTGGTGCGGGAGGTGGCAGTGATGCCGCCGACCTCGACCACGGCGTCCTGGCCGGCGCGGACGGTCGCGCCGCCCAGCAGCGGTGAGCCGCCGAGGTCGGTGAGCTCGAAGGCCTGGTCGGCGCCGCTGGTGGTCGACTCGACCATCAGGCGGTACTGGTCCACGCCGCCGCTGGTGCCGGTGCGCACGAGCGTGGCTCGGACCCCTGCGTCCGCGGCGTTGATCGCCGTGGCGAGCTCCTGCAGCGTCCCGTTGGTGGTGTCGACCTGGAGGTCCGGCTCGCCGGCCCGCTTCAGCAGCACGCTGGTGCTGGCGCCGGTGACCTGGTCGGTCCTCGCGTGCGCGTCGGTGAAGGACAGACGGTGGGTCAGTGCGGTCTGGGTGACGTTGACGTCGAACCCGCCCGGCGTCGCGCTCGTCGTGGCGGTGACGGTGACGCCCGGGTTGGAGGAGGTGGTCTTCAGCGAGGACCAGACGGTGCCCTTGGTGCCGAGGTCGCCGGCCGCGGTCACCAGGGACTGCAGCGAGGTGTTCAGCTTCTGCAGCGCGGAGACCTTGTTCTGCTCGGTGGCGACCTGGGTCTTCAGCTTGCTCTGCGACATGGCCTCGAGCGTCATCAGCTGGTTGATGATGCCTGCCGTGTCCAGGCCGCTGGCGAGTCCGCCGATGCTGCTGGTGCCTGCCATGGGGGTCCTCCGCGGTGGTGCTCTGGGGGAGCAGGGGCTGGGTCGTCGTCCCGGCCGGAGCCGGGTGGGAAAAGCGCGAGTGCCGATGGGCCGGTCGGCCCACCGGCACTCGTCAGGTGCTGATGCTGCGGGATCAGCCGCGGAGCAGCTGCAGCACGCCGTTGGGCGCCGAGTTCGCCTGGGCGAGCATCGCGGTGCCGGCCTGCGACAGGATCTGCGAACGGGTGAGGTTCATCATCTCCTGGGCCATGTCGGTGTCGCGGATGCGCGACTCCGAGGCGGACAGGTTCTCGATCGCCACGTTCACGTTGTTGATCGTGTGCTCGAACCGGTTCTGGATCGCGCCGAGCTCGGCACGCTGGGCGGAGACCTCGTTGATCGCGGCCTGCAGCGTGTTGCTGTCGTCGATGTCGATCGCGGCCATCGCGGTGCCGGCGGTGAAGTCGGCGAGTGCGGTGGCGGAGATGTCGATCGTGTCGCCCGAGTCGTAGCCGGTCTGGAAGGTCAGCGCGGTGTCGGCGAACAGGGCGACACCGTTGAACTTGGTGTTGTCCTTGATCCGGGTGATCTCGGTCTCGAGCTGCGTGAACTCGTCGACCAGGGCCTGCTCGGCGTCCGAGCCGGTCTCGACCGTGCCGCTCGCCTTCTGGACCGCGAGGTCGTTCATGCGCTGCAGCATGGAGTGGACCTCGGTGAGCGCACCCTCAGCGGTCTGCGCGACCGAGACGCCGTCCTGGGCGTTGCGGACGGCGACCTTGAGGCCACCGACCTGCGCGCGGAGGCCCTCGGAGATGGCCAGGCCCGCGGCGTCGTCCGCGGCCCGGTTGATCCGGAAGCCCGACGACAGCTTCTCCATCGACTTCGAGAGCTGGTTCTGCGTCACCGACAGGTTGCGGTACGCGTTGGTCGCCTCGATGTTCTGGTTGATGCGAAGACCCATGATGTTTCCCTCCTGGAATCAGGTCATTTGTTCTTCCGGGTGACCGTCCGTGGTCTCCCGTCGCGGTGAGGATCGGTCCCGCCACCGCTGGCTTGAGGGGTTTTCCCGAACTCTTTGCCGACAGCCCGCGCCCGGCTCAGCCGACCGCGTCGAGCGGGGTGGCGACCCCGCGGCGCATCCCGTCGGCGTGCCGGGCGGCGACGGCGGCGAAGTACGCCTCCCGGCGCCGCTGGGCCACGCCGCCCGCCTTGCCGACGGAGCGGACGAGCGACGGCTCCAGGGCGTGGTTGAGGGCGTCGCGCAGCAGGGTGAGCGCCTCGGCGCGCATCTGCGAGATGCGGGAGTCGGTGACGCCGAGCTCGGCGGCGATGTCGGCCATCGGGCGCTCGGCGAAGAAGTAGTCCTTCACGACGACCCGGAGCCGCTCGGGCAGCTCCTCGATCGCCTCGCGCAGGTAGGTGAGGCGCTCGGCGTGCTCGAGCAGGTCCTCCGGCGAGGGCGCCCGGGTGGGGACGAGCTCCTCGATCGGGGTGATGGTCGAGCCCTGCAGGGACAGCACCTGGGCGCGGGAGACGTCGTCGTCGTTCGCGACGACCTCCTCCGGCGTGAGGCCGGCAGCGCGGGCGACCTCCTCGACGGAGGGGGTGCGGCCGAGCACGTTCGCCAGCTGGCTGCGGGTCTCGGCGAGGTCGCGGGCCCGGCGGCGCACCGACCGGGACGCCCAGTCGACCGAGCGCAGCTCGTCGAGCAGGGCGCCGCGGATCCGGGTGGCGGCGTACCGGTCGAACGGCACGCCCCGCTCGGCGTCGTAGGCCCGGGCGGCGAGGACCAGCGCGGTCAGGCCCGCCGAGGTGAGGTCGTCGCGGCTGACGTGCGACGGCACCCGACCCATCGTCTCGCGGACGATGTGGCCGACAAGAGGCATGTGGGTGGTGATCAGCTCATCCGTCTCGGCAGCGACGGCGCCCTGGTTCTCGTTCACGTGCCTGACATTCCGGCACGCGTTCGGCGTGTCGCAGGCGAATTGCAGCCGTCTGACCGCTCGGTGTGCAGATACGGGACCGAGGTCCCGGTTTCACCTGACCCCTCCGGGAGAGGGTCCGTCGGGTCGAACGGCCGAAACCGCTCAGGTCCCCCGTCACCCGAACGATGGAGGCACCAGTTCCCCGCAAATCTCGGGGCGGACGCAGAGAGACCGGAGCAAGAGAGATGGACAGGCTGTCGCAGATCCTGTGGCGCGAGCGCGAGCTCCTCGAGACGCTCGCCTACAAGCTCGAGGTCGAGCGCATGGTGCTCGCCTCCGGCAAGACCCGGTGGCTGGTCAACGTCACGCGCGAGATCGAGGCCGTCCTCGACGACCTGCGTGCCACCGAGGTGCTGCGCGCCACCGCGGCCGACGAGGCCGCCGAGTCCCTCGGCCTGACCCCGAACCCGTCGCTCGGCGCGCTCGTCGAGGCCGCTCCCGAGCCGTGGTCCGGCATCCTGCGCGACCACCGCGACGCGATGGTGGCCCTGGCCCGCGAGATCGCCGAGACGTCCGAGGACGCCAAGGGCCTGATCACCGCCGGCTACCGCTCCGCCCGCGAGACCCTGCTCGCCATCGGCGGTACGACGACCGCGAGCTACACCCCGTCGGGTGACGCCGTGCTCTCCCCGGCCTCCGCGCGGCTCGTGGACCGGAGCCTCTGATGGCCGGCTCGTTCGGGTCGATCAGCTCGGCGCTGTCGGCCCTGCGCTACCAGCAGGTCGCCCTCGACGTCGCCGGCAGCAACATCTCCAACGCCACCACGGACGGCTACGTCCGCCGCCGGGTCGTCGGCGAGGCCGTCAGCACCAACGTGCCGGCGATGTGGTCCCGCTCGGACAGCCACGGGAACGGCGTCGCGGTGGGGGAGGTCCGCCGCATGGTCGACCCGCTGCTCGACACCCGCGTCCGCCGTGAGCACGGCGCGCTCAGCTACCTCCAGACCCAGCAGACCATCCTCGCCCGGGTCGAGGAGGGCATCGGCGAGCCCGGCGACAACGGCGTCTACGCCGCGCTGCTCGCCTTCCGCAGCTCCTGGCAGGACCTGTCGACCAACCCCGGCGGTGACGCGGCGCGCCAGCAGGTCATCGGCAGCGCCGAGACCCTCGCCCAGGCGCTCCGGATCCAGGTCTCCAACGTGGCCGGCGAGGAGGCCGACCAGCGCGTCCACCTCCTCAACGTCGTCGACGAGGTCAACACGGCCGCGGCCGGCCTGGCCGAGCTCAACCACAACATCCTCGTGACCGAGCAGAACGGCACCGACGCCGGCACCCTGCGCGACCAGCGCGACCAGCTCGCGCTGCGCCTGGCCGAGCTCGCCGGCGCGGTCACCACCGTCCGGGCGGACGGTCAGTTCGACGTCACCATCGGCGGCGAGACCCTGGTCTCCGGTCGCGAGGCCGGCAGCCTCGCGGTCGCGACCGGGGTCACCCCGACCGGCGGCACCGACGGCGCCCCGATCTCGTTCCGGGTGGACGCCAGCTGGGGGAGCACGGTGCTCCCGAGCGGCACGGCCGGCCCCGGAGGCGCCCTGGGTGGCATCACGAACGTGCTCACGAACACGCTGCCGTCGTACCGGGCGGGGCTGGACGCCGTCGCCGCAGACCTGGCCTCCGCGATCAACGCTCAGCACGCGCTCGGGTACGACGCCGCCGGGACCCCCGGCGGGCCGTTCTTCTCCTTCGACCCGTCCGTCGGCGCGGCCAGCCTGCAGGTCGCGATCACCGACCCGGCCCTCGTGGCCGCGTCCTCGATCCCCGGTGGGGGCCGCGACGGCGCCAACGCCGACGCGCTGAGCCGGGCCGGCGACGCCGTCGACTCCTACCAGCGCCTGGTCAACGGCTTCGGCACCCAGGTCGCCTCGCTCGGCCGGCAGGCCGCGAACCAGACCGCCCTGACCCGCTCGCTCGACGGCGCGTGGGAGCAGCAGGCGGGCGTCAACCTCGACGAGGAGACCGTCAACATGGTCCAGGCCCAGCGGGCCTACGAGGCCGCGGCGCGGCTGCTGACCACGCTCGACGAGGTCCTCGACACCCTGATCAACCGCACCGGACTGGTGGGGAGGTAGTAGCCGATGAGCATCGGACGCGTCACCCAGCGCATGCTGACCGAGGGTTCCCTCTACAACCTGCAGAACGGCCTCGGCCGGCTGGCGAAGATCCAGGAGCACCTCTCCACCGGACGGGTCATCAACCGGCCCTCCGACAACCCGACCGGGACCACCTCGTCGATGCGGCTGCGCAGCTCCATCGCCGACCAGGCGCAGTACGCCCGCAACGCCCAGGACGGCCTCGGCTGGCTCACCCAGGTCGACTCGACGCTCGACTCCGTCACCAACACCGTCAAGCGAGCCCGCGACCTCGCCCTCCAGGGCGCGAACGGCGCCTCCGCCGGCAGCGTGACCCGCGACGCGATCGCGACCGAGGTCGACGGCCTGCGCGACGAGCTGCTGGCCCGCGCCAACGCGACCTACCTCGACAGCCCGGTCTTCGGCGGCGTGACCGCCGGCTCCCGCGCGTACGACGACGCCGGCAACTACGTCGGCACCCTCGGCGACGTCAACCGGCGGGTCGCCGACGGCGTGGTCGTGAAGGTCGACGTCAACGGCCCCGACGTGTTCGGCGACGGGCCGTCGTCGGTCTTCGCCGAGCTCGAGGCGCTCTCCACCGCCCTGCGGGCCGGCGACCAGGCCGGCATCAGCGCCGCCATCGACACGCTCAACGCGCGCATCGACACGGTCACCAGCGCCCGGACCGCCGCCGGCACCCGTTTCCAGCGGCTCGAGCAGGCCGACCAGCTCGCCACCGACGCCGGGATCTCCCTGCGCACCCAGCTGTCGACCATCGAGAGCGCCGACCTCGCGAAGACCACCGTGGAGCTCAAGCTCCAGGAGGTCGCCTACCAGGCCTCGCTCGCCGCGACGTCCCGTGTCATGCAGCCGAGCCTCCTGGACTTCCTGCGGTGACCACCGGTGTTGCGACAATGACTCGCATGGACATCCCCGTCATCGAGCTCGCGCACCCCATGCCCGGCTTCCCCGACGACGCCCGGTTCGCCCTGGTGCGCCTCGACGAGGACGGCGTGCTCCTCGGTTTCCGCTCGCTCGACAGCGACGACCTGCAGTTCGTCGTCGTCCCCCCGGCGCCGTTCTTCCCCGACTACGCCCCGGTCATCGGCGACGACGTCGTCACCGAGCTCGGCATCGAGCCGGAGGGCGCCGGTGACGTGCTCGTCCTGCTCGTCGTCCGCGCCGGCGGCTCGCTGGCCGACACCACGGTCAACCTGCGCGCCCCGCTCGTGGTCAACCCGGCCACCCGCCGCGCCAGCCAGGTCATCCTCGACGACCAGGACCTGCCACTCGCTGCCCCGCTGGTCGCCTGACCCGCTAGCCTCCTGTTGTGCTGGTTCTCTCCCGACGCGTGGGCGAAAGCGTGGTCATCGGCGACGGCAGTCCCGACGCCGTGACCGTGACGGTGCTCGAGGTCCGCGGTGACGTCGTCCGGATCGGCATCGACGCGCCCCGCTCCGTCGCCGTCCACCGTGCCGAGCTCCTCGCCGAGCTCGCCGACGCCAACGCCGAGGCCGCCTCCCCGCCCGCCGACGCCGTCGCCTCGCTGACCGAGGCGTTGAAGGGGCGGAAGTAGGTTCGTCGCCGGTCTCGCCGGGTTGCGGTTGCGCAGGCGGCACAGCTCCGAAAGGGCGGCGACGAGGGAGTACGGCAGGTGGCTGGGTCCGCCCGTCGACCTGCGGCTGCGTAGGCGTCGGTCTTGGTCTCGGCCGGCTGCGGTTGCGTAGTCGGCACAGTCCCGAAAGGGCAGCGACGAGGAGGCTGGGTGGGTGGTCGGGTCCGGCGGTCGGCTGCGGTCGCGTAGGCGGAGTGGCTAGCTCCCGGTGGTTGAGGTGCGACGAGCGCTAGCGAGGAGCCTCGAAACCACCGGGCCTCGAAGGCGGTCTGTGGATGGAGATTTCCCAGTCCACAGGCGGGTTTCCGGCCGACCTTTGTGATGCTCCTATTCCTGTCAAGCGGCTTGGAGCCATGTTCGGTAGCGCTGGGTGAAGTCGCGGTCGAACGCGACGCCGCGCTCGATGCGGCTGACGTGGGCCTGGCAGGTCCCGAGCGCTTCGACCACCACCCGCAGGGGCAAGTTCTTCTCGCGCCGCACCCGGCGCAGGTCCTCGATGTCTGCCAGGGCTGTGGGCGCTTGCAGAAGCTTGAAGAC
>NZ_VLJQ01000057.1:0-47082 GCF_007829375.1 Nocardioides sp. J9
CCGGCCGGCGGCCGCTGACCGACGCGGTCGACGAGTACTACTCGGCGCTCCAGCTGGTCGGCCAGGCCAGCGCCCCGCACGTGTGGGCGAGCGCGAACCTCAACCTCGGCACGGCGTACCTGACGATGCCAATGGTCGAGGCCAGCGACCAGCTCCGCGCCGGCATCGCGATGCAGGCGCTGCGCGCCTCGCTCGAGGTGTTCACCCAGGAGGACTTCCCGCAGGAGTGGGCGAGCGCGCAGATGAACCTGGCCAACGCGCTGGTCTACACGCCCTCGACCCACCAGGGCGACAACATCGTCGAGGCCGTCGAGCGCTACGAGGAGGTGCTCGAGCTGCGCCAGCGGCAGGGTGACCCGCTCGGCCGGGCGCGGATCCTGGCCAACCAGGGCAATGCGCTGGCCCACCTCGGGGTGTTCGACCACGCGAAGTCCAAGCTGCACGAGGCCCGCTTCCTCTTCGAGGAGCAGGGCGACGTCGACGCGGTGATGGCCGTGCGCGGCGTGCTCGACGAGATCGCCCGCCAGGTGGTGCCCGGCAGCCAGGGACCGAAGTTCGGGGTCCCCCAGGGCGAGGAGGTGGAGCTGGTCCGCGAGCTCCGCGAGCAGGGGGTCGAGTCATGACGAGCCTGGCCGACCGGCCGGTCGCACCGGCGCCCGAGGACCGCGACGTCGAGGTCCTCGCCCAGGCGCTCGACGACGCGGTCGCCGCGCTCGCCGAGGTCACCGACCCCTCGGGCCAGCGCGTCGCGCAGGCGCTGCGCTCCTCGCTGGAGGACGTGCACCGGGCCGCCCTCGTCCACGTCGTACGACGCCTGCGGGACGACGCACGCGGCAAGGAGCTGCTGTTCGAGATCGTCGACGAGCCGGTCGTGCGGATGGTGCTGCTGATGCACGGCATCATCCGTCCCGACCCGATGACGCTCGCCCGGCAGGCCCTTGAGCAGGTCCGCCCCCAGCTGCAGTCCCACGGCGGCGACGTGGAGCTGGTCCGGATCGAGGGCGGCACCGCCTTCGTGCGCCTCTCGGGTGCGTGCAACGGCTGCTCGATGTCCGCGGTGACCATGCGCAACGGGGTCGAGGAGGCGCTCAAGGCCCAGGTGCCCGGCATCGAGCGAGTCGAGGTGCTGCCCAACGAGCCCGGCCCGACGCTGATCCCGCTCGGGGAGGTCGGCATCCGCACGGCCACGCCCGAGCGGGGCTGGGTGCGCAGCCTGCCGATCGGCGAGTTCACGCTCGACGCGATCACGGCCGTCGAGCTGGTCCCGGACGGCGCTCCGGCCGTCGACGCCATCGTGGTCAACGTGGGCGGCCAGCTGTCGGCGTACGTCAACGAGTGCGCGCACCTCGCGATGCCCCTCGACGACGCCGAGCTGGACACCAGCGACGGCTCGCTCACCTGCGCCCACCACGGCTACTGCTTCGACGCGCTGAGCGGCGAGTGCCGGACCTTCCCCGGTGCCCAGCTCGAGCAGCTGCCGCTGCGGGTCGAGGACGGCGAGGTCTGGATCAGGGTGTCGGCATGAGGGTGTCGGCATGAAGGTCCGGGTGATCCCGACGGGCTCCGAGCACCTCGGTGCCCGGCTGGGCGTGGATCCGTTCGCCCCGGCGGGACCGGCGCCGGAGACCTACGGGAGCTGGCGGCCCGAGGTGGTCGTGGGGGCCACCTCGGCCGGTGGCCTGCTCCTGCCGCAGGCGGAGCCGACGGCGTCGTACGTCTACGCGCCGCGCGGGGTGTGGCTCGAGGACGAGCTCCTGGTGGTGGCCGACACGGGCAACCACCGGGTGCTGGTCTTCGACCGGATCCCGTCGACGGACGGCGAGCCGGCGGACGTCGTGCTCGGCCAGCCGGACGCGACGTCGGAGGGCCCGCAGGCGGGCGGCCGGGGACCCGACCAGGGCATGCACCTGCCGACCGGGCTGCTCCGCACGCCTGACGGTCGCTTCCTCGTCGCCGACGCCTGGAACCACCGGATCCTGGTCTGGGACCGGGTGCCGTCGGGGGACCGGGCGCCGGACCTGGTGCTCGGCCAGCCGTCGGCGAGCGACGTCGAGCCTAATCGCGGCGGCGCGCCGTCGGCGACGAGCTTCTACCAGCCGTTCGGGATCGCGCTGGTCGACGGGCGCTTCTACGTCGCCGACACCTACAACCGCCGCGTGCTGGTGTGGGTGGACGGGGTGCCGACCGATCCCGACGTCCCCGCCGACATCGTGCTGGGCCAACCGGACCCCACCTCGCGCGGGGAGAACCGCGACGGTCCGGTGGCGCCCGACTCCTTCCGCTGGCCGCACATGGTCACCGGCAACGGCGGCGGCATCGTGGTCGCCGACGCCGGCAACCACCGGCTGCTCGGGTGGCATCGCCACCCCGACGGCGACGTGCCCGCCGACTACGTGCTGGGCCAGCCCGACATGGGCACCGGCGTCGAGTTCCCCTACCGGCCGCAGACCGGCACCGGCCTCCGCTTCCCGTACGCCGCCGTCCGCACCCCTGACGGGCTGGCGGTCGCCGACACGTCGAACAACCGGGTGCTGCTGTGGGAGGGCGACCCCCGCGACCAGCACACCGAGCCCGCCTGGGTCCTGGGCCAGCCGACCTTCGCCGCGAACGGCGAGAACCGCTGGGAGCAGGTCGGCCCGGACACCCTGTGCTGGCCCTACGGCCTCGCCGCGTCCGGCGACCGGCTCGCCATCGCCGACTCGGGCAACAACCGCGTCGTGGTCTGGAGGCGGGGATGACGCGGACCACGACCGCCGGCCGCAGCATCGAGGTGCGCGGCGTGGTCCAGGGCGTCGGCTTCCGCCCGCACGTCGCGCGGCTGGCCGCCGCGCACGGCATCGCCGGCGAGGTGGGCAACGACGAGCTCAGCGTCTTCATCGAGGCCGAGGGCACCGCCGCGGCGCTCGACGCCTTCGTGGGCGCGCTGGTCGCGGAGGCGCCGCCGCTGGCGAGCGTCCTCGACGTCCGGGTGACCGACCGGGCGCCGTCCGGCGCCTCCGGGTTCCGGATCGTGCCGAGCCGGCACCGGGTGGGCGCGCGCACGCTGGTGCCGCCGGACGTCGCGGTGTGCGACGACTGCCTCGCCGAGATGCGCGACCCCGGCGACCGGCGCTACCGGCACCCGTTCATCACCTGCACCAACTGCGGCCCGCGGTTCACGATCATCACCGACCTGCCCTACGACCGGCCGGCCACGACGATGCGGGACTTCCCGCTGTGTGCCGCCTGCGCCGCGGAGTACGCCGACCCGGGGGACCGCCGCCACCACGCGCAGCCCGTCTCGTGCCAGGCCTGCGGGCCGCGACTGTGGTGGGAGCCCGTCGCGGACACCGACACCGTGGTGCTGGGTGACGACGACGTGCTGGTCCTCGCCCAGGGGATGCTGTCTGCGGGCCGGATCGTCGCGGTCAAGGGCGTCGGCGGCTTCCACCTGGCCTGCGACGCGACCTCGCCGGAGGCGGTCGACCTGCTGCGCGAGCGCAAGCACCGCCCGGACAAGCCGCTCGCGGTCATGGTGCGCGACCTCGAGCAGGCCCGCCGGGTCGTCGAGCTGACGCCGGCCGCGGAGGCCGCGCTGTGCCAGCCGTCACGGCCGATCGTGCTGCTCCCCCGTCGTACGGACGGGCCGCTGGCGCCGTCCGTCGCCGGGGACCTGGACGAGGTCGGCGTGATGCTGCCCTACGCACCGCTGCACCACCTCCTCTTCGAGCCGGTCCCGGGGTGGCCGGGCACCGGGGCGCCGCCGCTGCTCGTGATGACCTCCGGCAACCTCGCCGACGAGCCGCTCGCCTTCACCAACGCCGACGCGCGGGCCCGCCTGGCCGGGATCGCCGACGGCTTCCTGATGCACGACCGCGAGATCGCGGTGCCGTGCGAGGACTCGGTGGTGACCGTCGTGGACGGGGAGGAGGTCCCGGTCCGCCGCTCGCGCGGGTACGCCCCGCTGCCCGTCGCGCTGCCCGCGGAGCTCGGCACCGGGCCGACCGTGCTCGCCGTCGGCGCCGAGGTCAAGAACACCTTCTGCCTGGTGCGGGAGGATCTCGCGTTCTGCTCGGCGCACATCGGCGACATGGGCAGCCTGGAGAGCCAGACCGCGTTCGGCCGCTCGGTCGACCAGCTGGTGCGGCTGCGCGACGCCGAGCCCGAGCTGGTGGTGGCCGACCTGCACCCGGGCTACGCCACCCGACGCTGGGCCGAGGACCACGCCGCCGGGATCGGCCGCCCCCTGCTGACGGTCCAGCACCACCACGCGCACCTCGCGTCGCTGCTGGTGGACCGCGAGCGGGTGGGCACCCCCGTCCTCGGCGTCACGTACGACGGCACGGGCTACGGCTGCGACCGCCAGGTCTGGGGCGGGGAGATCCTCGCGATGGGCGCCGACCTGGCGACCTTCGAGCGCGCCGGACACCTGGCGCCGCTGCTGCTGCCGGGCGGCGAGGCCGCGGTGCGCAACCCGTTCCGGACGGCCCTGGCCCTCCTGGCCGGCGCGGAGGTCGCCACCGACTGGGCACCGGCCGACGTCGCCGCGGCGGAGGTGGCGCTGGTGCGCTCCCAGCTGGCGTCCGGCACCGCGTGCGTCTCCACGACCAGCGTCGGGCGGCTGTTCGACGGCGTCGCCGCGCTGCTCGGCGTGCGGCCTCGTGCCGGCTACGAGGCACAGGCCGCCGTCGAGCTGGAGGTGCTGGCCAGGAAGGCCCGCCACGGCGTACCGCTGGCCCTGCCGGTGGCCGGCGGCGTCATCGACTGGAGGCCGCTGGTCCACGACGTCGTTGCCGCGCTGGGGGGTGGCAACGAACCCGCCTCGGTGGCCCGGGGATTCCACGACGCGCTGGCCGCGGCCACCGCGGAGCTCGTGGTCGCCGAGGCGCGGGAGCGACAGATCGGCGTGGTGGGGCTGACCGGTGGCGTGTTCGCCAACCGCGAGCTGACCGCCGCGCTGCGCCAACGGCTGGCCCGGGCCGGCCTCGAGGTGCTCACCCACCGGCGGGTGCCCTGCAACGACGCCGGGCTAGCGCTCGGCCAGGCCGCGATCGGGCGAGCACTGGCCGCCCGAGGGTTGGCGTCACGGAGAGGAGTGGTCTGAATGTGTCTGGGAGTCCCGGGCCGGATCGAGAGGATCTGGTCCACCGAGGACGGCGCGCTGGTCGCGCTGGCCGAGTTCGTCGGGGAGGTGCGCCAGGTGTGCCTAGACTACCTGCCCGACCTGGTGGTCGGTGACTACGTCATCGTGCACGCCGGCTACGCGCTGACCCGGCTGACCGAGGAGTCCGCCCGCGAGACCGTCGCGATGATGGTCGACCTCGGGCTGCTGGCCGCCGACGAGCTGGCCGGCGGCAGCGCCGTGGTGGCGGCGATCCAGGCGCGGGAGTCGTCATGAGCACGACGTACGACGTCGGGGCCGCGCCGGGCCTGATCGACGAGGACCTCTCCGCCGACCTCGCCGGGGCCGCGCTGGCCCTGGCCCGCCGCTTCCACGCCGGCGCCACGCTGTGGGTGATCTCGCCCCAGTGGGAGCCGCACGCGCACCACGTCGCGGTCGAGTTCGTGCACCCGGTCGTCGTGGGCAAGCGGGCCCTGCCGTCCGTCGCACTGGTCGCCGCGGACACGGTCGCGGAGACCCGGATCGCCACCCGGCCCGGCGACGTCGTGCTTGCGGTGGCCGACGCCGCCGACGCGGCCGTCGCCGACGTGATGCGCCGCGCCCCCGCCTGGGGGGCCGAGACCATCTGGATCGGGTATGGCGAGCGTCCGCCCGCCGGCGCCGCGGACCACGTGCTGTGGGTACCCACGGCCGACCCGATGACGCCGGCGACCGGCCGGTTCGTGCTGATGTACCACCTGCTGTGGGAGCTCACCCACGTCTGCTTCGAGCACCCCGGCCTGCTGAAGCCCGAGGAGCCGGAGTGCACAGACGAGGTGTGCGTGACCTGCTCCGACGAGGGGCGGCTGGGCGAGGTCGTCGCGCCGCCGGCCGACCTGCTGTCGGGCGCGCTGGTGCGCACCGCCGACGGCGAGGAGTACGTCGACACGATGGTCGTCGGCGAGGTGGCTCCCGGCGACCTGATCCTGATCCACGGCGGGGCCGCCCTCACCCGGCTGGGAGAGGAGCCGGGCGCATGAACGACGAGAACACCGACTTCCTCTACCCGTTCATCGAGGCGCAGGAGACCGACGCGACGGCACTGCTGACCGACCTCGCGTCCTCGGCCCGGGCCAAGGCCACCGAGAGCGCCCGCCTGCAGGCGGCGTCGCTGGAGGAGTGGGGCCCCGAGATCGAGGCCGCGGGCCGGGCGATCGCCGAGCGGTTCGCCGCGGGCGGGCGGATGTACACCTTCGGCAACGGCGGCTCGTCCACCGACGCCGAGACGCTGGCCTCGCTGTTCGCGCGCCCGGCGCACGGCCGCCCGCTGGCGGCGCGCTGCCTGGCCGCGGACCAGGCGGTGATCACGGCGCTCGGCAACGACGTCGGCTTCGACGTCGTCTTCTCCCGCCAGCTGATGGCGCACGCGCGGCCCGGCGACATCGCCGTCGCGCTGTCGACCTCGGGCAGCTCCGAGGACCTGATGACGGCGCTGGTGGAGGCCCGGCGCCGGGGCCTGCTGACGATCGGCTTCTCCGGTCACGACGGCGGCCGGATGGCCGTCGCCGACGAGGTCGACCACTGCTTCACCATCCGGTCGCAGAGCATCCACCGGATCCAGGAGAGCCAGGCGCTCGTCGGCTACCGGCTCTGGGCGACCGCCCAGCACCACCTCGAGACCCTGCGGAAGGGGTATGCGTCATGACCAGCGAACGGCTGACCCCGTCGGCCCACGAGGTGCCGGACCCCGAGGACCGGACCCGGATCCGGATCGAGGAGTTCCGCAAGCGGCGCCCCCGGCTCGTCGACGAGGTGGTCACCATGGCCCACGGCGCCGGTGGGAAGTCCTCGGCGGCGCTCGTCGACCACGTCTTCGTGGAGGCCTTCCGCAACCCGGAGCTGGAGAACCTCGGCGACGGGGCGGTCCTCGCCCTCCCCACCGGTGAGCGGCTGGCGTTCTCGACCGACTCCTACGTCGTGGCGCCGTACGAGTTCCCGGGCGGGTCGATCGCCGACCTCGCGATCAACGGGACCGTCAACGACCTGGCCGTCAGCGGCGCGCGGCCGCAGTGGATTTCCGCGGCGTTCGTCATCGAGGAGGGATTCTCGATCGACAAGCTCAAGCAGCTGGCGGGCGAGATGCGGGCGGCGGCCGACGCGGCCGGCGTCCAGATCGTCACCGGTGACACCAAGGTCGTGCCCAACGGCGCCGCCGACGGGCTCTACATCACCACGTCCGGGGTCGGCGTGATCCCGGCCGGGTGCGAGCTCTCGCCGCTGGCGGTGCGCGCCGGCGACCGGCTGATCGTGTCCGGCACCATCGCCGACCACGGCATGGCGATCATGCTGGCCCGCGGCAACCTCGACATCGAGGCCGACATCGAGTCCGACTCCGCGCCCGTCAACGGGCTCGTGGAGGCCCTGCTCGCCGCCGCCCCCGGCACTCGCTGGATGCGCGACGCGACCCGGGGCGGACTCGGCACGGTCGCCAACGAGCTGGCCCAGGCCGCCGGGGTCGGGGTGGTCCTCGACGAGGGCCTGCTGCCGATCGACCCGACGGTGCTCGGCTGCTGCGACATGCTCGGCATCGACCCCGTCTACGTCGCCAACGAGGGCAAGTTCGTCGCCGTCGTCCCCGCCGACGAGGCGGAGGCCGCGGTGGCCGCGCTGCGCTCGCAGCCCGGCGGCGCGCAGGCCGCCGTGATCGGCGAGGTCCTCGCCGACCCACCCGGGATCGTGGCGATGCGGACGCCCTTCGGCGGTACCCGCATCGTCGACATGCTCGTCGGCGACCCGCTGCCCCGGATCTGCTGACCCACCGAACCCACGCAGGGAGATTGGAGACCCACCATGTGCCTGGGAATTCCCGGCCAGGTCGTCGAGATCGTCGATCCCGACGAGCACCTGGCCCGCGTCGACGTCAGCGGCGTCCGGCGCATCATCAGCATCAAGCTGCTCGCCGAGCAGGACGTCGTACCGGGGGACTGGGTGCTGGTGCACGTCGGGTTCGGGATGGCGAAGATCGACGAGCGGGAAGCGCAGCTGACGCTCGACCAGGTCCAGAAGATGGGCCAGGACTACCTGGACGAGATCGACATGTTCAAGAGCACCGACGTGGGAGATGGGATCAGCGCATGAAGTTCGTCGACGAGTTCCGCGACCCGGCCGCAGCCCGCGCCCTGGTCAAGTCCATCACCGAGATCGCCGGTGACACCGAGTGGAAGTTCATGGAGGTGTGCGGCGGGCACACCCACACGATCTACCGGCACGGCATCGAGCACCTGCTGCCCGAGAACATCGAGTTGGTCCACGGCCCCGGCTGCCCGGTCTGCGTGATCCCGATGGGCCGCATCGACGACGCCATGTGGCTCGCCGAGCAGCCCGACGTCGTGTTCACCACCTTCGGCGACATGATGCGGGTCCCCGGGTCCCGCGGGTCGCTGCTCGACGCCAAGGCGCGCGGTGCCGACGTCCGCTTCGTCTACTCGCCGCTCGACTCGCTCAAGATCGCGGTGGAGAACCCCGACAAGCACGTCGTCTTCTTCGCCGTCGGCTTCGAGACCACGGTGCCCTCGACCGCGGTGACCCTGCTGCGGGCCAGGACGCTCGGGGTGAAGAACTTCAGTGTCTTCTCCAACCACGTCACGATCGTGCCGCCGATCAAGGCGATCCTGGAGAGCCCGGACCTGCGGCTGTCCGGCTTCCTCGGGCCCGGCCACGTCTCGACCGTCGTCGGCATCCGGCCTTACCGGTTCGTGCCGGAGGTCTACGGCAAGCCCGTGGTGGTGGCCGGCTTCGAGCCGCTCGACATCCTCGCCTCGGTGCACATGCTGCTGCAGCAGTACGCCGGCGGGCGGTGCGAGGTCGAGAACCAGTACGCGCGCGTCGTACGACCGGAGGGAAACACGGCCGCGCTCAAGCTGATGGCCGAGACCTTCCAGCTGCGCCCGCACTTCGAGTGGCGCGGGCTCGGGTTCATCTCGCAGAGCGCGCTCAAGGTCCACGACGACTACGCCGACTTCGACGCCGAGGTGCGCTTCTCGATGCCCGGCGTGCGGGTCGCGGACCCGAAGGCCTGCCAGTGCGGCGAGGTCCTCAAGGGCGCGATCAAGCCGTGGGAGTGCAAGGTCTTCGGCACGGCGTGCACGCCGGAGACCCCGATCGGCACCTGCATGGTCTCGCCCGAGGGCGCCTGCGCCGCCTACTACAACTTCGGGCGGCTGCACCGCGAGACCGCGCTCATGGTCGGGCAGGGCGCACCCGTTGGCTGATCCCGGCGCCGGTGGCCCGGACGCGACCCGTCCCGCCGGCCACCGGCTGTTCGCCCAGTACGCGCACGCTCCGAACGCGCTGGGCTACTGCGGTCCTGCCGGATCCGCAGCACTGGTCGCCGCCGCGACCGGCTCGCCCCCGGTCGCGGCGGTCACCGAGATCGCCGAGGTGGCCCGCCGGTTCTCGGGTGCCTGGCCCTACCAGCGGCTGCTCGGCGAGCTGCTCGGCATCGACGACCCGCTCGACCCGCGGGTGGTGCGGGGCTACTGGACCGGCAACGATCTCGCCGCCGCTGTCGACGGGCGCGCCTTCGGCGAGCGGCTGCTCGCCGAGTTGAAGCCGCAGGCGGCGCACTACTGGGCGCACCTGACCGAGGACCTGCTCGTGGAGGCGGCGCCGAGCCACGCCTTCCACGTCCTGGCGGTCTACCCGTGGTCCCGCCTGCTCGGCCACGGCCCCGAGCCGCTGGGCGTCCTCGAGTCGTGCCGGGTCGGCTGGGCGGTGGTGGAGGAGGTACGGCCGGACGAGCTCGTCGTGCGCGGGCCGCGGCTCGGCTACCTGCCCGCATCGGGCGGGCCGGCCGTGCCGGCCCGGCTGGAGCTGGGGCCGGACGAGGTGCGCACCATCGGCTACCGGGTCGACGGGCGTCCCTTCGTCCCGGACCCGGCCGTGGGCGAGCACGTCGCCGTGCACTGGGACTTCGCCTGCGACCGGCTGGGTGAGGCGGACGTGGCGGCGCTGGTGGCCCAGACCGAGCACCAGCTCGCGGCGATGGCGCCGCGGATCGCGGGAGCGACCGGGGTCAGGTCCGGCTGAGCATCCCGTCGTCGCGCGTCGGGTGGCGGCTGCTCGCGTGCAACAGGTGGTGGAGCAGGATCAGCTGGGTCAGCGCGAGCGGCTCGCTGCGGGTGTCGGGGCCGGTCAGGCCCAGGCCGCTGGGCGGCTCGGCGCCGACGCCGAGGTTCGCCCAGATCGCGTCGCCGAGCTCCCGGGCGTCGTGCGCCGACGCGTGGCCGTGCACGTGCAGGCAGTCGGTGGGGGTGCCGTCGTCGTCGCGGATGATCCGCAGGTGCACCGCCGCGCGCCGGTCCTCGGTGAGGATCCGGTCCAGCGCGGGGTGCCGGATGGTCGGGCGGAGCAGGATGTCGGCAGAGAGCGCGGCGTCGGGGGAGTCGGCGCCGGGCCCGACCTCCGGCGCGAAGCGCACGACGATGTCGGCATCGCGCCGCTGCGGCCGGACGAAGGCCTCGGAGTCCGGCGCCCGGCGGGCGAGCTCGGCCAGGACGTCGGTGCGGCTGTACCCGCGCGTCGTCGTGTCCCGGGCGACCTTCCAGCGCTGCCGGAGGTCCTCGGGCGGGTCGAGATAGACGGTGACGTCGAAGCAGGCGCGCATCAGCTTGGTCTGCAGGGGGAGCAGGCCCTCGACGATCACGAAGGCCGGAGGCTCGACGTACTCGGGGCGGCCGAGGGTGCCCGTGGCGTGGTCGTAGACGGGCTTGAGGATCGGGCGGCCGAGCGCGAGCAACTGGAGGTGCTGCTCGACGATGTCGAGGTGGTTGCCGTCCGGGTGGAGCGGGGTGATCGCGAGTGCGGCCCGCTCCACCCGGTCGTGGCGGTGGTAGTCGTCGATGCTGATCGACAGGCACTGGTCCGCACCCAGCGCGGCCGTGAGCCCCTCGCTCAGCGTGGTCTTGCCCGACGCCGAGTCCCCGGCGATGGCCAGCATCACCGGGTGGGACCGCTCGGCGGCCCGCGCCCGCGCCATCGCGACGACCTTCTCGAGCATCACTGGCCGCGTCGTGCCTGCAGCGCCGAGCGTGCCGCCGCGGCCACCGCGTCGACCGTCAGCCCGACGTGCTCGAGGACGGCGGGTCCCGGTCCGGAGGCACCGAAGCGGTCCACCCCGACGACCGCGTCGGCGAGGTGGCGCCAGCCGAGGGTGGTGCCGGCCTCGACGGCCACCGTCGCGGTCGCCGCCCCGAGCCCGGTGCGACGGGCCTCGTACCGCTCGCGCCAGGGCACCGAGACCACCCGCACCGCCAGGCCCTCCCCGGCCAGCACGTCCGCGGCGGCCAGGGCGAGGGCGACCTCCGAGCCGGAGGCGACCAGGTCGACGTCCGGCTCGGAGGCGTCCCGGACGACGCGGTGGCCGTCGCGGGTGAGGTGGCCGGCCGTCGGCCTGCCCGGGACGGCGGGCAGACCCTGCCGCGACAGGGCGAGGACGGTCGGTCCCTCGGTGTGCTCCAGGGCGCTGCGCCACGCCTCGGCGGTCTCCTGGGCGTCGGCCGGCCGGAGCACCCGCAGGTTCGGGATGAGGCGCAGGGAGTCGAGGTGCTCGACCGGCTGGTGGGTCGGGCCGTCCTCGCCGACGGCGACCGAGTCGTGGGTCAGCACGTAGATCACCGGCTGGCGCATCAGCGCGGAGAGCCGCAGCGCCGGGCGGAGGTAGTCGGCGAACACCAGGAAGGTGCTCCCGAAGCAGCGCAGCCCGCCGTGCAGGGAGATGCCGTTGAGGACGGCGGCCATCGCGAACTCGCGAATGCCGAAGTCGATCCGCGCGCCGCTGTAGTCGCCCGGTCCCACCGGCCGCGTGCCCACGTCCGTACCGGTCGAGCCGGACAGGTCCGCCGAGCCGCCGACCAGCTCCGGCAGGGCGGTGGAGAGCGCCTGCAGCACGGCCTTGGAAGACTGCCGGGTCGCCAGGGGAGTGGTCGGGAGGGACGCCGCGACGCCGGCCCAGAACTCGTCGTCGAGGTCGGCGGGCAGGTCGCCGCGCTCGGCGCGCTGCCAGGCGGCGGCGCGGGCCGGCTCGGCCTCGCGCAGCGCCACGACCTGGCCCTCCCACTCGGTGCGGGCGTCGTGGCCGGCCGCGGCGAGCGCACGGCACTCCGCCCGCACCTCCTCCGGTACGACGAAGGCCGCCTCCGCGTCCCGTCCCACCCGCCGCTTGGCCTCGGCCAGCCGCTCGGGCCCCAGCGGCGACCCGTGCGCCGCCGAGGTGCCGGCGACGTCGGGGGCGCCGTGGCCGATGACGGTACGCACGGCGACGAGGCTGGGCCGCGGGTCGGCCGTCGCCTCGGCGAGCGCGGCGTCGATCGCCTCGACGTCGGTGCCGTCGGCGACCTCCACGACGTGCCACCCGTAGGCGCGGAAGCGCGCCTGCTGGTCGTCGCTCGAGGAGCGGTCGACGGCGCCGTCGATGGTGATCCGGTTGTCGTCCCACAGCACCGTGAGCCGGCCCAGGCCGAGGTGCCCGGCCAGCGAGGCGGCCTCGTGGCTGATGCCCTCCATCAGGCAGCCGTCGCCGGCGATCGCCCACGTCCGGTGCCCCACGATCTCGGGGAACCGCGCGGCCAGCATCCGCTCGGCGAGCGCCATGCCGACGGCCATCGCGATGCCCTGGCCCAGCGGTCCGGTCGTGGCCTCGACGCCGGGCGTGTCGCCGTGCTCGGGGTGGCCGGGTGTGCGCGAGCCGAGCTGCCGGAACCCGCGCAGGTCGGTCTCCGCGATGTCGTACCCGAACAGGTGCAGCAGGGCGTACTGCAGCGCGGACCCGTGGCCCGCGGAGAGCACGAACCGGTCCCGGTCGGGCCACTCCGGGGCCGACGGGTCGTGGCGCATGTGGCGGGAGAACAGGGTCCAGGCCATCGGTGCGGCGCCCATCGGCATCCCCGGGTGCCCGCTGTTCGCGGCCTCCACCATGTCGGCCGCGAGCAGCCGGATGGTGTCGATCGCGAGCTGGTCGACGGTGGCGGCGGCGGGCGCCGGCGCGGTGGTGGTCGTGGGGCTGCTCATGTTCACAGGAGACCGAAGCCGACCCCCGCGGGGACTCACCCACAGGGGTGGCCGCGCTGGTGGAATTCGCGCGCAGCGGCCGACGGGGCCTGCCGGAGCGCCTAGGCTGCGGTCATGGAGGCCGAGGAGGAGGCAGTCGCTGTGCCGACGCGCAGCGGCCCCACGCGCATCGTGATGGCGGACGACCACGAGATGGTCCTGCACGGCGTACAGGCCATGCTCGCCCACTTCGCCGACGAGGTCGAGGTGGTCGGCACGGCCACCGACCTGGCAGGCACGATCTCCGTGGTCCGCGAGACCTCGCCCGACATCGTGCTGTGCGACATCCGGCTCGGCCGCGACAGCGGCCTGGACCTGTGCCGCCGGGTCAAGCAGCTCCAGCCGGAGACCCACGTGGTGTTCCTGACGGTCTACGACGACGAGCAGTACGCCTACCAGGCGCTGCGCGCGGAGGCCTCGGGCTACGTGCTCAAGCGGGTGGACGGCTCCGAGCTCGTCGAGCACCTCCAGCGGGTGGTGGCGGGTGACGTGGTGATCGACCCGACCCTGGCCGGACGGATCGCGATGTCGGCCGCCCGGGTCAACGCGGGCGAGTTCTGGCCGGGCGCGCGGCTGGGCCTGACCCAGCGCGAGAGCGAGGTGCTGGCGTTGCTGGTGGCGAGCCACTCCAACAAGGGCATCGCGGCCAAGCTGGTTGTCAGCGAGGACACGGTGAAGACCCACATCCGCGGGCTCTACCGCAAGCTCGCCGTCTCCGACCGGGGCGGCGCGATCGCCGTCGCCCTGCGCGAGGGCCTCTACCAGTGACGGTCCAGGTCGTGGCCTCGTGGCGGACCTGAGCCGGATCCACGAGCTCCTGGTCTCCTCGGGCGAGCTCGACCTGCGCGACGTGTCGTGCGCCTTCGCCGACCTGTTCGAGGCGGACGGGGCGACCGTCTTCGTCGTTGTTGACGCCGAGCTGCGCGTCGGCGGCGCCTACCCTGGCAACGAGGACGCCGCGCGGGAGCTGAGCATCCCCGTCGGGTACGGCGTCGTCGGCCTCGTCGCCCAAGGCGGCAACTCGGTGACCATCGTCGACGACGCGCCCCGCAACCCGTACCACCGCGCCCTGCTCGGCCTCGGCGAGGGCGAGGTCGTCTCGCGACTGTGCGTGCCCGCGCACGGGCTGGAGGGCACCATCGTCGGGGTGATCTCGGTGCACCGCCGCGACCACCGCCCCTTCGAGACCGAGGAGCTCGCCCGGGCCCAGCGCCTCGCCGACCTCGTCGGAATCCGCCTGTACGCCGAGGGGCTGCGCGGCGACGTCGAGGACCACCACTCGCTGCGGGACCGGCTGATCGCCCAGGCGATCTCCGCCCAGGAGGCGGAGCGGCGCCGGATCGCCGGCGACCTCCACGACGGGGTGACCCAGGCGCTGGCCTCGCTCTCCTTCCACCTCAGCGCGGCGCACACCGGCCTCGCCGTGGCACTGCGTGGCGACGCTGACGCCGACCCCCGGCTCACCGGGACGCTCGCGGAGATCGCCGCGGCCCGCCGGCTGGCCGGCCTGGCCTACGACGAGACCCGTGCCGCGATCACCGGCCTGCACTCGCTGCTGCTCGAGGACCTCGGCCTGGTGGCCGCCCTGGAGTCGCTGTGCCAGTCGCTGCCGCAGCTCGAGGTGGAGTTCCGCTCCGACGAGCCGACGGCCTTCGACGTCGTACCCGACCACGCCGCGGCCGCCCTGTTCCGCATCGCCCAGGAGGCGCTGAACAACGCGATCAAGCACGCCCAGGCCCACCGGGTGGTGCTGTCGCTGCGCCGGGTCGGCGACGCGGCGGTGCTGGGCGTCACCGATGACGGCGCCGGCTTCGACGTCCAGTCGGTGCGGGAGCGAGGCCGGTCCTCGGCCACGGAGCACTTCGGGCTGGAGTCGATCGTCGAGCGCTCGGCGCTGATCGGCGCCACCTTGCGCATCGACTCGATCGAGGGCCGGGGCACGGCCGTGATCGTGGAGTTCCCGCTGCACTGAGCCGGGCGGAGAGCCCTCAGCGCGGTCGCGCCGGAGCCTCACCGCACGAACCAGCCGCGAGAGCCCCGAAAAGGTGGGTGGCCGGCCCACGGATGGTCAGTCCGCGGGCCGGCCACCCGGCGGTCACGCGGACAACGGTGCCGGCGCACGGCCGGCGACCGCTCCGGCTGCCCGCGTGCAGTTGGCGAGGAGCACGGCCTGCGCCCCCGCGCGGCTGGCCTCCTCACCTCCCCACTGGTGGAGCGCATCGCTCACCAGCGCCCGCCCGAAGGAGAAGGTCAGGTTCCAGCTCGGCTCCCCGGCCTCCACGTTGAGGGCGGCGAGGTACCGGCAGGCGGCGTCGTTGTCGTGGCCGCCGGAGAGGAAGGCGATGCCCGGTACGGCCGGCGGCACGCGCCGGTCGAGCACCGCGAGGGTCGCCGCAGCGACCTCCTCGGCCGACGCGGGGGTCGCGTCGAGGCCGGGGGTGACCAGGTTGGGCTTGAGGACGATGCCGCCGAGGTCCACCCGCTGGGCCTCCAGCTCGGCGAAGACCGCGGCGAGCGCGCGGTCGCTCACCGCGGCGCACACGTCGATGTCGTGGGCGCCGGAGCAGAGCACCTCGGGCTCGACGATCGGGACCAGGCCCTGCTCCTGGCACAGCGCCGCGTAGCGGGCGAGCGCGTGGGCGTTGGCGGACAGCGCGTAGTCGGTCGCGGCGGTGACGTCGATGACCGCGCGCCACTTCGCGAAGGCGGCGCCCATCGCGGCGTACTCCGCCAGCCGGCCGCGCAGGCCGTCGAGGCCCTCGGTGACCAGGGCGCCGGGCGCACCGGCGAGCGCGGAGGTGCCGGTGTCGACCTTGATGCCGGGCAGGATGCCCCAGCGGTGGCAGGCCTCGGCGAAGGGCATCTCGATGTCGCCCACGGACGCGTGCTGGCGCAGCGTCTCGTCGCACAGGATGACGCCGCTGACCAGGTCGGACAGGCCGGGCGTCGAGACCAGCAGCTCGCGGTAGAGGCGGCGGTTCTCCTCGGTGGCGGGGATGTTCTCGCCCTCGAGGCGCTGGGACATGGTGCGGACGCTCTCGTCCGCGGCGAGGATGCCGCGTCCGGAGCTGACGAGGGCGAGGGCGGTGTCGGCCAGGGTTCGCATGCCCACAGGCTGGCGGCGGCGCCCCGCCCGCCTCGTCACCCGCGCGGTTGGTTGTGAGGGTGGAATCGGAGGTCCGCCGCCGCGTCCGCGGCGCACACGTGCTCCACGAAGAGCCGGGTCGCGGGCGGCGGCGTGCTGTTCGTGACCAGGTGCCAGGGACGGTCCAGCGGCGTCCCCGTGACGTGTACGACGCGCAGGCTGCCCTCGCGCAGGGCGCCGGCCACCGCGTCGGCGTGCACGAGGGTGAGGCCCAGCCCCTCGCGGGCCGCGGCGAGCACGGCGCCGAGCGTGCCGAGGGTGAGCGTCGGCGGCTCCCACTGGCGCTGCTCGAGCAGGGCGAGGCAGGTCGATCGCGTGCCGGAGCCTTGGCCGCGCAGCAGCCACGTGGCCGATGCCGGCGGTACGTCGTACCCGGCTCCGGTGACGACGACGAGGCCGTTGGGCCGGGTGGCGACCGACACCAGGCCGGAGCCGCGGGGCGGGCGCCCGGCGATCGCGAGGTCGGTCTCGTGCTGCTCGAGCTCGGCGAAGAGGTCGTCGCGGGGGCGCACGGACAGGCTCAGGTCGACCTCGGGGTAGCGGTCCCGGAAGCCGGCGAGCAGGCGGGGGAGCACGGTCTCGCCCGCGGTGGCGACCGCGCCGATCCGCAGGCGGCCGGTCGCCGGGGTGCGCACCGCCGCGGCCGCCTCCTCGGCGAGGCCGAGCAGAGTGCGGCAGTAGCGGGCGTAGGTCCGCCCGCTTTCCGTGAGCCTGATGCCGCGTCCCTCGCGGCTCAGCAGCTCGACACCCAGTTGCCGTTCGATGCTCCCGACTGCCGCGGACACGGCCGGTTCGGTCACGTGCAGCTTCTCGGCCGCGCCACGGATGCTGCCCGTCTCCGCCACGGTCGCAAAGGTCCGCAGCCTCGCCCAGGTCACGTCCCTCATGGGCAAACATTAACTGAGAGATTATGAATGCCCATCAATATTTCCATAGTCGCTGAGGGGTGCGCCGGGCCACAGTTCGAGTACTCGAAGAACCCTCGCAGGCAAGGAGCAACCACATGGCGGTCGCGGAGAAGGAAGAGCAGAACCGCTGGGACCCGGGCGTCCACAGCTATGCGTCGATGGGCTACTACGACGCCGACTACGTGCCCAAGGACACCGACGTGCTCGCCGTCTTCCGGGTGACTCCCCAGAAGGGCGTGGACCCGATCGAGGCGGCCGCAGCCGTCGCGGGCGAGTCGTCCACCGCGACGTGGACCGTCGTGTGGACCGACCGGCTCACGGCCAATACCCACTACCAGGCGAAGGCCTACCGAGTAGAGGACGTTCCCGGGCGCCCCGGCGAGTACTTCGCCTACATCGCCTACGACATCGACCTGTTCGAAGAGGGCTCCATCGCCAACCTCACCAGCTCGATCATCGGCAACGTGTTTGGCTTCAAGCCGCTCACCGCGCTCCGGCTCGAGGACATGCGGATTCCCGTCGCCTACGTCAAGACCTTCCAGGGGCCGGCGCACGGCATCGTCATGGAGCGCGAGCACCTGAACAAGTATGGCCGCCCACTCCTCGGTGCCACGATCAAGCCGAAGCTCGGCCTGTCCGCCCGCAACTACGGGCGCGTGGTCTACGAGGCCTGCCGAGGCGGGCTGGACTTCACCAAGGACGACGAGAACATCAACTCGCAGCCGTTCATGCGGTGGCGCGACCGCTTCCTCTACTGCATGGAGGGCGTCAACCGGGCGATGGCCGAGACTGGCGAGATCAAGGGGCACTACCTCAACGTCACCGCCGGTTCGATGGAGGAGATGTACGAGCGGGCGGAGCTCGCCAAGGAGCTGGGCAGCGTGGTCGTCATGATCGACCTGACCATCGGCTACACCGCCATGCAGTCGATGGCCACCTGGGCCCGCAGGAACGGCGTCCTGCTCCACCTGCACCGAGCCGGGCACTCGACGTACACCCGCCAGAAGACGCACGGCGTCAGCTTCCGCGTGATCTCCAAGTGGTGCCGCCTGATCGGCGTCGACCACATCCACGCCGGCACCGTGATCGGCAAGCTCGAGGGCGACCCCGCCACGACGAGGGGCTTCTACGACACCCTCCGCGAGGACCACGTGCCGGCCAACCCCGCCAACGGGATCTTCTTCGACCAGGACTGGGCGAGCATGCCCGGTGTCATGCCGGTCGCGTCCGGCGGCATCCACGCCGGCCAGATGCACCAGCTCCTCGACCTCTTCGGGGACGACGTGGTGCTGCAGTTCGGCGGCGGCACGATCGGTCACCCGATGGGCATCGCCGCGGGGGCGGAGGCGAACCGGGTCGCGCTGGAGGCGGTCGTGAAGGCGCGCAACGAGGGGCGCGACCTGCTCCGGGAGGGCCCCGACGTGCTGCGCCGAGCGGCCGAGCGGTGCCGGCCCCTGGAGGCGGCGCTCGCCACCTGGGGAGATGTCACCTTCGAATACACCTCCACCGATGCGCCCGACGCGGTGCCGACCCCGAGCTACTGAGGAGCGAGACCATGTACCTGCGCCACGGAGCCTTCTCCTACCTGCCCGACCTGACCGACGACGAGATCGCCCTCCAGGTCCGCCACGCACTCGACAACGGCTGGCCGGTGTCGATCGAGCACACCGACGACCCCCACCCGCGCAACGTCTACTGGGAGATGTGGGGCCTCCCGCTGTTCGACCTGGTCGAACCGGACGGGGTGATGGTCGAGATCAACGCCTGCCGGTCGACCTTCCCGAACCACTACGTCCGGGTCCTGGCGTACGACGCCCGGCTCGGCCGCCAGACCACCGCCCTCTCCTTCCTGGTGCAGCGCCCGGCCGTGGAGCCGGACGTCGAGCTGGCCAGGGCCGAGGGCGGCGGCCGTGCCCAGGTGTATGGCGTGCGTACCGTCGCGCCGTCGGGTGAGCACAGTGGAGGCTGAGAACCCGGCCGAGGAGGAGTTCGACCTCGACGCCGACGACGCGCGCCGGCAGGTCGAGGAGACCCTCGCCTCGCTGGAGGCCGACCTGGTCGGCCTCGCCGCGGTCAAGGACCGGGTGCGAGAGATCGCCGCGCTGCTCTTGGTCGACCGGGCGCGCCAGCAGCTGGGACTGAGCTCGTCGCGTCCCACGCTGCACATGAGCTTCACCGGCGGTCCGGGGACGGGCAAGACGACGGTCGCCCAGCGGATGGCGCAGATCCTCCACGCCATGGGCTACATCAGGACGCCGCGGGTGCACACCGTCACCCGCGACGACTTGGTGGGGCAGTTCATCGGCCACACCGCGCCGAAGACGAAGGAAGCGATCGCCCGGGCCGCCGGTGGGGTGCTCTTCATCGACGAGGCCTACTACCTGTACCGGCCCGAGAACGAGCGCGACTACGGGCAGGAGGTGATCGAGATCCTGCTCCAGGAGATGGAGAGCGAGCGGGACAGCATGGTGGTCATCTTCGCGGGTTACGAGGACCGCATGGACACCTTCTTCTCCGCCAACCCGGGCCTCTCCTCCCGGGTGCCGCACCACATCTCCTTCGACGACTACACGCACCAGGAGCTGGTCCGGATCGCCGACCTGATGGTGGAGCGGGAGAACTTCCGCTTCGCGCCTGCGGCCCGGGCGGCCTTCTCGGACTACCTCGAGCTGCGCATGCGCCAGCCCCGGTTCTCCAACGCCCGCAGCGTCCGCAACGCCGTCGAGCGCTGCCGGCTCCGCCAGGCCAAGCGCCTGGTGGAGCTCCACCAGCCCCTCACCCGCGACGACCTGGTGACCCTCGCCGAGGGGGACGTCCGCGGGAGCAGCCTGTTCCGCGCCGCGCCCGACCGGACGCCGGACGCCGACGACCCGATCGATCAGAACGACCAGAACGACGAGCTCGACAAGGGAGCAACCCAGTGACTGTCCGCGTAGGCATCAACGGATTCGGCCGGATCGGCCGCAATTTCTTCCGCGCAGTGCAGGCCAGCGGGGCCGGCATCGAGATCGTCGGGGTCAACGACCTGACCGACAACGCGACGCTCGCGCACCTGCTGAAGTACGACTCGATCCTCGGCCCTCTCGGCACCGAGGTCACCTCGACCGACGACGCAATCATCGTCGGCGGCACGGAGATCAAGGCCTTCGCCGAGCGCGACCCTGCCGCCCTGGGCTGGGGTGATCTCGGCGTGGACGTCGTCGTCGAGTCGACGGGCTTCTTCACCGACGCCACCAAGGCCCGCGCCCATGTCGACGGCGGCGGTGCGAAGAAGGTCATCATCTCGGCGCCTGCCTCGAACGAGGACATCACGATCGTGATGGGCGTCAACCACGAGCTCTACGAGCCGGACGCCCACACCGTCATCTCGAACGCCTCGTGCACGACCAACTGCCTCGGCCCGATGGCGAAGGCGCTCAACGACGGCCTCGGCATCGTCAAGGGCCTGATGACCACGGTCCACGCCTACACCGCCGACCAGAACCTGCAGGACAACATCCACAAGGACCTGCGCCGCGCCCGCGCCGCCGCGCTGAACATCATCCCCACGTCGACGGGCGCCGCGAAGGCGATCGGCCTGGTGCTGCCCGAGCTCAAGGGCAAGCTCGACGGCTACGCCCTGCGGGTGCCCACCCCCACGGGCTCCCTGACCGACCTGTCGTTCGAGGCCTCGCGCGAGACGTCCGTCGACGAGGTCAACGAGATCGTGAGGGCCGCTGCCGACGGCCGGTTCCTGGTCTACTCGACCGACCCGATCGTGTCCTCGGACATCGTCACCAACCCGGCCTCGTGCGTCTTCGACGCCCCGCTCACGAAGGTGATCGGCAACCAGGTCAAGGTCGCGGGCTGGTACGACAACGAGTGGGGCTACTCCAACCGCCTCGCTGACCTGATCAGCCACGTCGGCGCCTCGCTCTGAGCGCCACTCAGGCTCTGAAGCTTGTGACGGAGTACAACGGACTGGGCGAGGTCAGCGGCACATGACAGGGCGAGGTCCCCTTCGCCGTCCGCCGTGCCGAGACCGACACGGTCTGCGCCCAGGACGGTCGGCCACGCCGACGGGTAGGTCGCTCCTCAGGAGCGTTCGATTCAACGTCGGTCAGATAGTTGCAATATGTCGTTATGTGCTTGGCCGCTTGAAGATCTCCCACAAACTCGGCGCGGTGGACAAGCACCGCAAGGCCGACCCCGGTCGAGCACGAGGCCGCCTACTACGCGACTGTCAACCGAGGGCCGCAACCCGCATAGGAGCGGCAGAGAACCTGGGGCGCTTCACCTTGCTCTTGTCCGCGTGCGTCTTCAGCTTGACCGTGTCGTCGTAGAGCTTCTTCTTCTGCTTGTCGGTCCTTGCGCGGAGGCCCAACGAGTCTTGGTCGGCATAGCACTGGTAGGCGATGCCGTCTGTCGAGAAGCCCTCGATCCCATAGTCACCGCCCATTTGGGCTGGCAGGTACACAAGCTCAGGTTGCGGATACTTCCGACGCCCAAGGCAACCCAAGGGGCCTCTTCGACGAGGCAGAGGCGGCGCTCGGCGGAGCCGAGTGAGACCGGGCCGCGCGAGGAGGACGGAGATTCGAGCCGTGTCGCGCTTAGGCACCGAAAACCACAGCAAGGGTCGCCTCGTCGGGTCATATCCCAGCAAGAGGTGCGCGCCTAGGGTCGCCGTCGCGTGCGGTGTTCGCGCAGGTCAGCGCTCGAATGCGCAAAGGGCAGCAAGGGCTGGGCCAATGACGCCCGCTCGCGCCGGATGCCCAGAGGTCGCAGGTTCAAATCCTGCCCCCGCTACCAAGAGATCGAGGTCAGACATCGTCTGGCCTCGATCTGCTTTTGGAGGTCGCCATGGCGATCCATGAAGAACCCAACTCTTTCCGCCCGCCGGTTGAGGTGCGAGCGCAGCGAGCCTCGAAACCAAGGGCGTCGACTGCCGATCGCTCGGTTCGTCCCGTGCACCTTGGTGTCATGGACACCAACGAACTGGGCCTGGAGCCCCTGATCGACGTCGAGGAGCTTGCTGCCTACCTCAGCGTCCCGATCCAGACCATCTATGGCTGGCGGTGCGCAGGTACGGCGCCGCAAGCCTTCAAGTTCGGCAAGCGACTCAAGTTCGCCGTCACCGACGTCGCGGAATGGACGAACTGCTGCGCACCGGTCGGACACGCTTCCCGTTCCGAAACCGGATCTGTCGTTCCTGCGGTCGGTGCGCCGCGGGGAGGTCTCGCTGCCCGAGGTACTCGTACTCGAAGCGCTGGACGCTGCCGAGGCAACGTTGGCTGCGGCAGGAGACGACGCGACCGTCCCTGATGAGCCCGATCGGAAGTGGGTCGACGACTGGCTCCACCGGTCGCACCCTTGCGTACTGGGACCCTGTGTAGGAAATCCTCTACACTAAAGATGTTTCTGTTGAGGATTTCCTACGGAGGTGAGCAGGGTGCCTTCGACCGCGTCCGCGCTGCTCGCCATGCTGCCTGACACCTTCCGATACTCCGACGCGCGCGAACAGCTCAACGAGCGCCAGTTCCGCTCGCTCATCGAGAGCGGCCAGATCACCGCGATCTCGCGAGGCCTTTACCGCAAGACTGACTCGATCGGCGACGATGACCTGCTGGAGATCTCTGCAAAGGCCCCGATGGCGACGATCTGCCTGGGGTCAGCGCTGTCGAGGCACGGTCTGATCGATGACATCCCCGCCCAGTTCGACATCGCGATCCCGCGGGGGAGATGGACACCGGAAACGAGTGCGCCCGTTAGATGGCGCCACTTCGACAAGGCGACGTTCGAGCTCGGCCGCGACCAGTTGGAGCTCGACGACGATCACTCGATCGGGATCTACTCGGCTGAGCGCAGCATCATCGATGCCTATCGGCTTCGGCATCTCGACGGCGCCGACCTGGCGAACGATGCCCTCAAGCGATGGCTTCGCCAAGGCGGCCAACCGTCCGAGTTGCTCCGGCTGTCGAGCTCGTTCCCACGCGCTGCGAGCACCATCCGCAAGACCCTGGAGATCCTGCTGTGAGCCGCATATCTCGGGGAACGACAGAGGCTGACGCCTATCTCGATCTCAAGAACCGTGCGGAGCGCGAGAAGCGCCCGACCCAGGAGCTGCTGCAGCTCTACGTCCTGGAGGCATTCCTGAGCCGACTGGCAGTGAGTGACCTCCGGGATCGGTTCGTGCTCAAGGGCGGGGTGCTGCTGGCGGCGTTCGACGAGCGCCGGCCGACGCGGGACGTCGACCTCGCTGGGCTCAATTTGGCGAACGATGCGGCGACGGTGCTCGAGCTCGTCCGCTCGATCGTGGAGACGTCGCCGCCCTTGGAGGACGGCGTCGTGTTCCTGCCCGAGACGGCCAAGTCCGAGGTGATTCGGGAGGAGGACGCGTACTCCGGCGTTCGTGTCAGCATGGGCGCTCTCCTGGCGTCGGCGAGCCTGCCGTTCCACGTCGACGTCAACGTCGGTGACCCGATCTGGCCAGCTCCGAGCACGGTCGAGGTCCCGCGCCTGCGTGGCGGCGAACCGATCGTGCTGGCGGGCTATCCGATCCAGATGGTGCACGCAGAGAAGATCGTGACCGCGATCCAGCGGGGCGTCGCCAACACGCGGTGGCGCGACTTCGGAGATATCTGGACGCTCTCGCGACGGCACTCCGTCTCGGCGACCGACCTGCGCGCGGCGATCGACGCCGTCGCCGCTCACCGTGATGCGCAGTTGTCGCCGCTGGCCGAAGTCCTCGACGGCTACGTCGACCTTGGACAGGCGCGCTGGGTCGCTTGGCGTCGGCGCAGCAACTCGGACCATCTGCCTGAGTCGTTCGCAGACGTACTCGAAGCGGTCATCTCCTTTGCGGATCCGGTCCTGACTGGCGCTGCAACCGGCTCGTGGGACACCGGCCGATTCGCCTGGAGCTAGCGTCGGAAGCCCAGTTGGGGCAGATGCGGGGCGATCGCCCAGTCATGCTTGGTCCAGTAGGTCACGCGATCTGGAGCGATGGCCGCTGCAACGCGGACGAACTTGTCCACGCACGAAGGGTCCCATTCTGGGTCCGCGCGAAGGACGTCGCACGCTGACTCGAGGACGAGGTCGACGTACTCGCCAACCGTCCAGACTGACCAAAGCTCGTCGTAGTTCTGCGCGAAGAAGTCAAGAAACTCCTGGAGGCGTACCCTCTGCGTTGACGATGCCCCAGGTGCTGGTCGTCCCAGTAGAGCCCGAGCGCGGCTTCGAGTTGCCGAGTTGACCGTTGGCCGGCAGTTCGGGCGGGAGCATGCATCGGATCCTAGGCGGACGCGCCGGGCGAGCAACGCGTTCGCCGTAACCCGTTGATCCACCACATTGAGCCCGAGGCGACTGGCAGCGTGCCGATCCGTGAGGCACTGTGGACGAGTCGCAAGACACCGTCTGCCCACGTCAATCCGGCTATCCGGTGCTGACCACGATCGACGGAAGTTGGCGGAAATCGGACCAGATCCGCCCAGAGGTCGCAGGATCAAGTCCTGCCCCCTGCTACCAGCAGAAGCAGTAGGTCAGGGGCGGCCTTCGGAGAGATCCGGAAGCCGGCCCAGGGCCTCGACCTCGAGCCCAAGGTCGTGCTGACGGCCACGATGGAAGCACGGGTGCGATCAAGGCTGAGTTGGACTTGCCACGCGTCGTGAAACCCCTTCCAGGTGGTGCGGCGAGAGGCAGCCGTCGACGTCGATCAGGAGCAATGAGCGCTCGGCGGACCTCTTTGCGGGGACGTTCGGCGATGGTCATCCAGCCGATGGAGCAAGAACGGAGCCCGTGAGCGACGCTCACGGGCTCCGAACCGGGTTGTCGTGGATGGTCACCGCAGGAAGGGAAACCGGCGCACGAGCTGGGTCTGGGCCCACTGCTTGCCAAGACCCCAGGTGTCGCCCGCCAGGGTGACGGCGAGCACGACCACCGTGATGGCGCCGAGCAGGTGGTCGTCGACCACGGGGTTGTTCTCCAGCGGCATCGACGCGATCCACATCATCACGTAGAGCGCAGCCCCGGTGACGGCGGCGATGCGGATGCCCACGCCGAGCGTGAGCGCGATGCCGATGCCCAGCAGGCCGACCATGAACAGCCAGTTGGCCCAGCCATCGCCGGCGATGCTGCCGAAGAGCTCGTGGAACGGGTTGTCCTCGGGAACGCCGAAGCTCAGGAACCCGAAGGTCGGGCTGCCGCCGTTGATCCACGCATCGGGACCGAAGTAGTCCACCGCGCCGGTCTCGGCGTTCTTGCCGGTGGCGAAGCCGAGGGCGAGCGTCTTGTCCAGGAACGCCCACAGGAAGGTCAGGCCGAAGCCGATCCGAAGCACGGAGAGTCCGCGACGGGCGTTCTGGTGGGTGACGATGTCTCGTTCGACGAGTACGTCGACGTGAGGATGGTGCTGCACGGCGGTCATCTGTGGCCTCCTGGTCGTGGGGCGAGGCCCCGCTGGTCGAACCCCTGCGGGTCCTGGTGCTCCCAGCCTCGCTGTCGGCGACAGAGCGCTGCAGGGTCGAGCGGCAGTCGCGGCATGGGTCCTTGGTCCCGGTTCGAATACTCCGCGGCCGCCAGCCTGGCCGAGGAACCCGCTCGAGCGGGTGAGGTGAACCCGCTGACCGCCGAGCTCATCGACCAGGCGTTCGCCCACAGGGACGACCACGTCGGCTCGTCGATGTCGGACCCGCCCGTACGGTCAGGACCCGGGTCGACCTGCTTGGGAAGGACCAAGCCGGCTCGCGCGGAGAGGCGGGCGCGGGCGCGGCACGAGCGGGCTCATCCGCCGGGGCAGCGGCTACGCGCCAAGGCGCTCAGGCAGGGACTCGGAACGGACGAGCCGGATGGTCCACGAGGCTCCTGCCGCAAAGTCTGGCGACACCCGACGCCCGGGTCCTCGGTAGCGCCGGACAGAGCTTGCCGTCAGGGCAATCCGGCTCGGTCGAACTCCTGCTGAAGTCGCGGCCGGCGACGATGCGTCTCCCGAAGTTCGGCGATCAACTCGTCGATCCTGTCAGCGTGCTCGGATCCCGCAGCGAGCTTCCGCATCTTGGCCAGACGGCGTGCCGCGAGCCGGTAGTGCTGCGCGCCCGCCTCGACCAGCTCGTTCTCGACAAGGCGCTGGTGCACAGGGAGCACGGCGATCGGGTCGACCTTCTCGTAGGCCTTCACCAGCTCGCTCCACGTGTGGTCGCTGTCGAGCGCGAGCGAGTGTGCGAGGTTCCAGCCGAGCTCGGGGTCCTTCAGCGTCAGGAGCGCGAACAGCACTGCGTCGCTCGGGCTCGACGCGAGCGTGGCCATCACCTCGTCGCGATGGTCGAGCCACGCCTTGCCGGAGGCCTTGTGCAGCCGTGCCGCCGATGTCGAGGAAGGCCACTTGCGGAAGACCGAGAGCCGGGCATCCAGTGCCTCGGCCGGTCGGTGCGCCTCCAGCAGGCCGCACCAGTAGTCCGCGGCCTTGCGCGACTGGTGCCCGCGGTCGAAGTCCGTGGCTTGTTTCGCCCAGTCGATGGCGAGATCGATCTCGCCGATCTCCTCGAAGGCCTCGGCTGTCTCCTGCAGCCACGCCGCGGCCTTCCGGTCCTTCGCGTGGGTGCGGATGATCGCGTCGATGTCGTGGTCGAGCACGGCGAGCCGCTGCGCGTTCCAGTCGAGTGTGAACCACGCGTGTGAGTGACCTGACGACCATCGCTCGTCCTCCGAGGGGCGCGGTCCGAGCTTCGCCTCGACCTCCGCCAGGCGCTTCCGGTAGGCGGCCATGCCGACGTCACCGAGCGCCGGCGCATAGGCCACCGGGTCGAGCTCGAAGTAGTCCACCTCGTTGTCGTCGAACTGGAACCTGATCATCCAGTCGATCAGCTTGCCGACCGGTGTCCTGGCTGAGGCCGCTGCGCGCGGGTGGAGCTCGAGGAGCCGGCGGCAGGCGTCGCCGATGATCCCCGCGGAGTCATCCGCACGCGCGATCACCTTCAGCGACGAGGCGAGGGCCTTGTGCGTCACCGTGTAGATCTCGGCCGGGTCCGTGGTCGGGATGGCCGCTTCGAGCATGTCGATCGCCTCGTGCATGTCCCGGCCGTGCGCGTTGGCAGCGCTGTAGCGGTGGAGGTCCGAGCGCGTGCGGATCAGGGGCAGTACGGCGTCGGCCAGTGAGGTCACGCGCTCATTCTGCACGCCCGCTTCTCTGACCTGCCTCGTCGCACCCAGCCTCAGGCTCCCACCACCACCGCTCCGCGAACCGCTCCGATTCTCGCGCCGGCCCCCCTTCGATCCGCTCGGTCGGCGCTGCGCCGTGACGCGTGGCGGTGTTCCGCTGCCGGCCCGGTGGGTCAGCGACATGCGGGCGATGACGCCCTCACGGGTTGGAAGCGAGGAGTCGGCGGCCGGCGGGTCGTGCCGGCCCTGGTCGTCCGTTCCGCTGCGGCAGGCAAGGGCGACTGACGCTGGCCCGACACCGGGCAGGACGAGACCGGGAACACGGCGCCCCGGTCACAGCCTCGTGCCGCGGATGACGTACTGCATGAGCACCTCGTGGTTCGGCGCGACGCCGTGCTCGCGGTCCAGCTCGTGGAGCCGGGTGAGCTCGACGACCTCGACGTCGACGAAGCCGGCCGCCCGGACGCGGTCGACGAAGGGCTCGATGCTCGTGGACTCGGCGAGCGGCAGGGCTTGGCGCACGGTCTCGTCGTAGTAGGCCTTGAACTGCTCGCTGGCGCCGACGTGGAGGCCCCTGGCGAACCAGGCCGCGTCGACGACAGCGAGGGTTCCGCCGGGGCGCAGCAGGTCGAACCAGTTGCGCAGCGCGACGTCGGGCTCGCGCAGCGTCCAGGTGACGTAGCGGTTGACGACGGCGTCGAAGGTGCCCGGGGCGAAGTCGGGGGCGACGGCGTCGCCGTGGAGGAAGGTCGGCGGGTTGCTCATCCCCGATGCGTGCAGGCGGGCGCGGTCCAGCATCCCGTCGGCGAGGTCGATGCCGGTGACGCGATGGCCGAGCTCGGCCAGCGTGCAGGCGACGTAGCCCGACCCGGTGCCGACGTCGAGGACGTCGAGCGGCTCGGTGCCGAGGGCGTCGGTGAAGGCGTCCTGCCAGGCGGCGAGGTCGAGGGCCTTGCGGTCGGCGCGTTGCTGGTACTCGTCGTAGGGGACGGACCGCTCCGACCAGTAGGCGTTGAGCGCGGCCTGGACGTCGGACGGGGTGGAGGTGGTCATCGGCTGTTCCTCTGCGGCGTTCGGGTGATGAGGGGGCGGAAGGCGAGCTGGAAGCCGTCGTCGAGCTCGAGCCGTCGTACGGCGACCTGGTAGACGGGTTCGAGGAGGGGCGGGGTGAGGACCTCGTCGGGGGTGCCCGCGGCCACGACGGTGCCACGGTCGAGCAGGAGCACCCGGTCGCAATAGGTCGCGGCGAGGTTGAGGTCGTGGAGCACGACGACGACGGTGTGGTCGCTCGTCAGGGCCAGGTCGCGGGCGAGGTCGAGGATCTCGTGCTGGTAGCGCACGTCCAGGTGGTTCGTGGGTTCGTCGAGCAGCAGGTGGCTGGATCCTTGGGCGAGGGCGCGCGCGATCAGCACCCGCTGGCGCTCACCGCCGGAGAGCCCGTCGAACGGCTGGCCGGCGAGGTGCAGGGCACCGACCTGCGTGAGCGCCGCGGCCGCGATCTGCTCGTCCTCCCGTCCTCGCCGGGCGAAGCCCGAGCGGTGGGGGGTCCGTCCGAGGAGCACCATGTCGGAGACCAGCAGGGGCAGGTCGCCTGCGGTCTCCTGGACGACGACGGCGACGCGTCGGGCGATCTCGCGGGCCGAGAGCGTGGTGAGCTGCTCGCTGTCGATGAGCACCGTGCCGGCCCGGGGCCTGAGCGAGGCGTGGAGCGTGCGCAGCAAGGTGGTCTTGCCGGATCCGTTCGGGCCGACCAGGCCGAGCACTTCGCCGTGCGGCGCCGCGAGGTCCACCGAGTCGAGGACCGTGCGGTCCCCGTAGGCGAAGTGGATCGCGTCGGCAGTGATCATCGCTGGAAGTGGTCGACGATGTTCTCGAGGCCGTCGATCACCAGGGGGGTGGGCGGCTCGGTGAAGTTGAAGAGCTGCGTGAGGATCGCGTCGTCCTTGACCGCGGTGAGCGCCTGTGCCCCGTTCATGCTGGTGATGGCGTCCCTGGCGTCGTCGGGGTCGCCGTCGGAGTGGAGCAGGATCAGGACGTCGGGGTCGCGGGCGACCAGCTCCTCCAGCGTGACCTCGAAGACGCGTTCGCTGGTGTCGGCGAAGACGTTGGTGAAGCCGGCGGCCTCGAGCTGGGGGTGTGCCATGGAGGAGGTGCCGTAGGCGTAGGGAGCGCCGCCGCCCACGGTGGGGTAGAGGACCGCGGCGGTGCGATTCTCTGTCTTGTCCACCTCGGTCAGGACCTGGTCCAGGCGATCCTCGAGCCGCGTGATGGCGTCATCGGCCTCGGCTCTCTTGTCGAAGACCTTGCCGTAGAGCCGCATCTGCTCGTAGATGGCCTCGAACGAGGGGTCGGCGGGCGGCTCCGGGCACAGCGCCGGCTCCTCGATCAAGGCGACCCCTGCTGCGCCAAGGGTGTCGCGGACCAGGTTGTCGGCCTCGCCGAAGACGATGTCGGGACGCTGGGCCAGCACGACCTCCTTGGAGATCTGCAGGTGGCCGGAGGCGTCGAGGTCGTCGGAGAGCGTCGGGATGCTCTCCAGCTCGGCCCACGTGTCGTCGTCGTAGTACTCGCGGGCGTAGGCCCCGGCACGCGCGGTGACCACCTCGTCGAGCACCCCGAGCTCGTGGAGGTAGGGGACCGCAGCGGGCTTGAGCAGTACGCCGCGGGTGGGTGCCGCGTCGAACGTCACCTCGGCGCCGCAGTTCTCGACGGTGAGCGGGTAGCTCTCGCCCGATCGTCCAGTTGCTGGGCCACCGTCGGTGCCGCAGGCCGCCAGCGTGGCGACGAGAGCGACGCCGGCGACGCCGGCGATGAGGGCGCGCAGGCTGCGGAGGGTCATCGGTTCTGTCTTCTCCTGGTTCTCGGGGGGAGGTGGTGGGCGGTCACGCGCCGGGGTGCAGTCGACGGATGAGCAGCAGGAGGAAGGGTGCGCCGACCATCGCGGTGACGATGCCGATGGGCAGCTCGCGCGGCTGCAGGAGCATGCGGGAGAACAGGTCGGCCCAGAGCAGGAACAGCGATCCCAGCAGCGCGGAGACCGGGATCGCCCAGGCATGGGCAGCCCCGACGAGGCGGCGGGCCAGGTGCGGGACCACGAGGCCGACGAACCCGATCGAGCCGGACGCGGCGACCACGAACCCGATGCACAGGGACACCACGGCCAGGAGCCGGGTCCGGAAGCGCGCGGGGGAGACGCCCAGGACGAGCGCTGTCTCGTCCCCGATGGCCAGCGCGTCGAGGTGTCGCCCCCACGCCGTCAGCAGCACGACGGTGGCGGCCACGACCAGCCCCAGGGCGAGGAGCGGTGCGCCCCACTGGGCCAGGCCGAGAGAGCCCAGGAGCCAGAACATCACCGAACGCGCGCCCTCGGCGGACCCGGAGGCGAAGATCAGGAAGCTGGTGAGTGCGGACAGGGCGTAGCCAACGGCGACGCCGGCGAGCAGCAGGCGGATCGACGTGACGCGTCCGGACGCGCGGGCGACGATGAACACCAGCAGGGAGGCGGCCAGGGCGCCGAGGAAGGCGCTGGCCGACAGGGCGTGCTCGCCTAGGCCGAGCGTCACGCCGAACAGGATGGTCGCCGCGGCGCCGCTGGACGCTCCCGAGTTGATCCCCAGGAGGTAGGGATCGGCCAGCATGTTCCGGACCATCGCCTGGAGGGCAGCGCCACAGACGGCGAGCCCGGCACCGACCGCGATCGCCATGAGGACGCGGGGCAGGCGGACGTCCCACACGATGACCTCCACGGTCTGGTCGACCTCGACCACTGTGCCGAGGAGCTTCGCGCGCAGGACGTGAAGCACGTCGTCGGGGCCGGTCCAGACCGGCCCGACGGCAGTGCAGAGCACGGTGGAGGCTGCGAGCAGTACGCCGAGCAGGGTGACGACGAGCGAGTTGCGGCTGCGCCGCGCCGCCAGTCCCAGCAGGTCGACAGGGGTCTCCCCGGACGCCAGCTCGTGGCCCGGCAGACCCATGTGACCCCCTTATTGCAAATGATTGGCAACAGCGAATCGAAGGCTACAGGTGGTGACAGCTGCCACGTCCGTCAGGTCAGGGCTCCTGAGGTCCGGTCCGGAGGTCAGCTGGCCGTCAGCAGGTCAGGCGCCGCGATCGCAGCGCCGTCGATCGAGGACATCACCAGCGGGCCGGGGTCAGCGGGCCCGCGGGTTGATGACGGAGCAGGGGGATCCACCTCGACCTGGGCGATGGTCGGCGTTGCTGCTGCCGTCCCTGCGGCGGCAGGAGCCGTCCCACGGCTTCGGCGGCGGCGCGTCTCCTGGGCCTTGCGCCTCCCGCACGGCCCCGGTCGCAACGATCCTCAGCCTCGATCGAGAGCGCTCTCGCGCAGGGTGAGGCTGGGTGCGAGCTCAGCGACGAGATCGCGGACGAGGACGTCGAGGTCGGCGATGATGCGGTGGACCGTGGCCGGGTCCTGGCCGCCGGGGTCGTCGACGGGCCAGTCGCGGTAGGTGACGCCGGGGACGTAGGGGCACTCCTCCCCGCAGCCGAGGGTGATGGCGAGGTCGCTGGCGGCGACCATCTCGCGCGTGAGGTGCCGGGGATGCTCGCGTGAGGTGTCGAGGCCGAGGCTCTCGAGCGCGGTGGCGACCTCGGGGTGGATGTGTTCCCCGGGCTGGGTCCCGGCCGAGACGGCCACGACGTGGCCTTTGGCGTAGTGCTCGGTCAGTACGCGGGCGATGACGGAGCGGCCTCCGTTGCGCACGCAGGCGAAGACGACCTGGGGGACTGGACGGTCCTCGGGAGTGGGGTGCTGGGTCACGGCGCGGCTCCGGTCCGGGTGTCGGGGAAGAAGCGGCGGGTCCAGAGACTGACGTAGACCAGTCCGACGAGGACGGGCACCTCGATGAGGGGCCCGACGACGCCGGCGAGTGCCTGGCCGCTGGCGACGCCGAAGACGGCGATCGCGACGGCGATGGCGAGCTCGAAGTTGTTGCCTGCCGCGGTGAAGGCGACCGTGGTGGAGCGGGCGTGGCCGAGCCCGATCGACCGTGCGAGAGCCAGGGAGCCGGCCCACATGGTCGCGAAGTAGATGACCAGCGGGACCGCGATGCGAGCGACGTCGACGGGCTGGTCGGTGATGGTCTCTCCCTGGAGAGCGAAGAGCACCACGATGGTGAACAGCAGGCCGTACAGCGCCCACGGGCCGAGGCGGGGCAGCACGGTCTGTTCGTACCAGTCGCGGCCGCGGCGGGCCTCGCCGGTACGACGGGTGAGGTAACCGGCTACGAGCGGGACGCCGAGGAAGACCAGCACGCTGCCGGCGATCGACCACGGGGAGACGTCCAGTCCCGTGGTGGACAGGCCGAGCCAGCCGGGCAGCAGGTCGAGGTAGAACCAGCCGAGCAGTGCGAAGGCGAGGACCTGGAAGACGGAGTTGACCGCGACCAGCACAGCAGCGGCCTCGCGGTCGCCGCAGGCCAGGTCGTTCCAGATGATGACCATCGCGATGCAGCGAGCCAGGCCGACGATGATCAGGCCGGTGCGGTACTCGGGGAGGTCCGGGAGCAGCAGCCACGCCAGGGCGAACATCAGCGCGGGACCGAGGACCCAGTTCAGCACCAGGGACAGCGCCATCATCCGCCTGTCGCGGGCGACGTGGCCGACCTCGTCGTAGCGGACCTTGGCCAGCACCGGATACATCATCACCAGCAGCCCGAGGGCGATCGGCAGCGAGATGGAGCCGACCGTGATCGCGTCCAGGGCGTCAGCGATGCCAGGTATCCAGCGCCCGGCCAGGAGCCCGGCGCCCATCGCGACCCCGATCCACACCGGCAGGTACCGGTCGAGGGTGGACAACCGCCGGGCTACCGGCGCGGGGACCGTCTGCGGAGCCGCCGGGCGCGCCTTCTGGGTCACTGGGCCGGCTTGGTGGCACGGATGATCGCGCCGTGCATGCCGGGGACGGCTTCGTGGGTGAACTCGACCTCGGCGTCGATGAACCCGGCGGCGGCGAGGCCCTCGAGGTACTCCGAGCGGGAGAGGGCGCCGGCGATGCAGCCGACGTACGAGCCGCGCTCGGCGCGGTCGGCCGGGGTGAGGTGGTCCTCGGCGACGACGTCGGAGATCCCGATCCGTCCGCCGGGGGTGAGCACGCGGAACATCTCGGCGATGACCTTCGCCTTGTCGGTCGAGAGGTTGATGACGCAGTTGGAGATGACGACGTCGACCGAACCATCGGGCAGGGGGACGTCCTCGATGGTGCCCTTGAGGAACTCGACGTTSKKCGCGCCSGCCCTGGCGGCGTTGGCGCGGGCGAGGTCGAGCATCTCGTCGGTCATGTCCACGCCGTAGGCGAACCCGGTCTCCCCGACACGGCGGGCGGAGAGGAGGACGTCGATGCCACCGCCAGAGCCCAGGTCGAGGACCCGGTCGCCGGCGCGGAGGTCGGCGACCGCGGTGGGGTTGCCGCAGCCCAGGCTGGCCGCGACCGCCTCGGCGGGCAAAGCGTCCTGGTCGTCGGCGGCGTAGAGCGCCGCACCGAAGGCGTCGTCGATCGCCCCGGTGGCGCCGCCACAGCACGAGGTGTCCGAGCTGCCGCAGGAGTCGACGACCTGCAGCGCGTCGTTGAGCTCGGTGTTGCCGGCTCCGCGGCCGACGGCGAGAGCAGCCTGGGCGTAGCGGTTGCGGACCTCCTCGCGGACCTCGTCGCTGGACTGGCTGGGGGCGGTCGGGTCAGTGGTGCTCATGGTGGTGCTCCTCCGGGAACGTGATTGCATTGACGGTCGTCGATGCATCGAGGATCGTCGATGCATCGACGGATGTCAATATGTCTGGCAAACTGGATGTCGTGACCACCTCCGAGCTGCCCCTCGCCGACGCGACCGCCGCGTGCTGCTCCGCCGTCACCGGTGGGGTGCTGGACACCGAGCAGGCGCAGCAGCTGGCGAAGGCGTTCAAGGCGCTCGGCGACCCGACACGGGTCCGGCTGTTGTCGATGATCGCCGCGCAGCCCGAGCGGGAGGCGTGCGTCTGCGACCTCACCGATCCCGTCGGACTCTCGCAGCCCACGGTGTCGCACCACATGAAGCAGCTCGTCGACGCCGGGCTGGTGGTCCGGGAACAGCGCGGACGCTGGGCCTTCTACCGCCTCGTCGACGGTGCGCTGGAGCGGCTCAGTCGCGCGCTGGCGCCCTGAGCCGAGGTCGGGCGGCGCCGCCACGTCCGGCCGCTACGGCAGTCGGCTGTGCGCACGATCGTTCACAGCATCGTTGGCGTCGGCCGGTCGCAATCAGCCTGGCTGACGGCTTTCGCATTGCGGCTTCCAGCCCATTGGATCGGGTACTCGTGGCAACCTCTTGAGGGTGACAGATCTCGGAACGATGCCTTTCGTGTTGCGGAGAGGCGGCAATGCCGCCCTGAGCCAGCTCGGTGCGGAGCTCGGCTCACTCACCGTCTTCCTCGACACACGCGGCCGCGACGGCGATGTCGTCGATGCGGACGTGAGCGTCTTGTTGCTCGACGAGAGCGGCAAGGTGCGGTCGAGCTCGGACCTGGTGTTCTACAACCAGCCGATCGCCCTCGGCGGTGCGGTCCACCTGCGCGACAAGGTCCAGCCGGAGCCCGGCACGCCAGAGGCAGAGGAAGGTTGGTCCTCTGACGTCGTCACCCTCGAGCTGGACAACGTGCCGGACGACATCGAGCGGATCGTCATCTCCGCGAGCCTCGATCCCGCGCTGGGGGAGACCTTCGGCGACGCCGCGGCGATCCGGATGCGCATGCAGCGCACGTCGGACGCTGCCGACCTTCTCGTCTTCGACATCGAGCACGCGAGCGACGAGCTCGCCTTGCTGTTCGGTGAGTTCTACCGCCGCGACGGCGAGTGGAAGATCCGCGCCGTGGGTCAGGGGTACGCCGAGGGGCTGGCTGCCCTGATCGGTGCACACGGCGTGGAGGTCGCACCCGACGATGCTGAACCTGATGACGCAGACATCGAGGTTCACGACGGCCCGGCAGATGCTGACGACACCGGCGCTGAGAGCTCGTCGAGCGCCGACGCGGCCGATGAGGTCGTCGCGCCCTCTTCACAGGACGCCACGCCGACCGAGCCAGGCGGGGGCGACGGAGCGGTGCCTCCCGCCGTGGACGCGAAGGGAGAGCAGGAGACGTCATCGTCACGACCTGCCCGGAAGGGTGTGTCCGTGCGTCGCGCTGCGAGGGCGCCACGGCTGCCGGCTGACTGGAATGCGTCGATCCCTGCTGATGACGGCACCGACTGGCAACCCGCTCGTCTCTTCCCTGTGGCGGGCATCGGCAGCGGCGAGGAGCAGGAACGCCGCGCCACGTCGGCCCTGCTTGCCGTGATGAGCACGGTGCGCGAGTTCGGCTCTGCGTTGACCACCAGGTGTGGCGCGCCGAAGGGAGCAATCGAGACCTTCGTCGAGGTTCCCTTCGGCCAGGACGAGGAGGCGTACCGGCCGGATGGTGTCGTGCGGGTGACCCGCGGGCAGAAGACCTGGACGGCACTGGTCGAGGTCAAGACGTCCAACGGGAAGCTCGATGCCACTCAGATCGACAACTACGTCAACATCGCCCGGAGCAAGGGGTTCGACGCCGTCATCACCATCGGCAACGAGCTCGCCGGAGGGGATGCCGAGCATCCCGTCGCGATCGATCGTCGGAAGCTCCGCAAGGTCGGGCTCCACCACCTGGCCTGGGACCAGATCCGGGCTGAGGCTGTCCTCGCTGCCCGTCACCGCGGAGTGGCGGACGCGACCCAGAGCAAGGTGCTGCACGAATTCCTCCGCTACATGAACCACCCCCGCTCGGGCATGGGTGGCCTCGGCGACATGGGCAGCAGCTGGGTCAGGGTCCGGGACGCAGTCAAGGCGAAGACCGCGAGGGCGAACGACAAGGCCATCGGGGAGGTCAGCGCCAGGTACGACGAGCTGGTCCAGCACCTCGCGCACCATCTCACCGGTCTCCTCGGCGTCGAGGTGCTGGCGTTGCCGCCGCGTGACACGCCCGATCACGCCAGCCGCCGACAACAGCTCGCCGACTCCGGGTTGATGTTCGGGCGGCTCAAGGTGCCCGGCGCGGTCGATGTCGTCGTGGTGGGCGCCGACGTCCGCGCCGACAAGGTGAGTGCCTCCGTCAAGGTCGCTGCACCTCGTGGCGAGACGCGTGCCCAGACACGGATCAACTGGCTGCTGAGGCAGATCCCGGAGGAGGCGAGTGATTCGATCCGCGTCGAGGCGCATCTCGCAGGGCCACGGGCGACGTCCACCGCCGCCCTCCTGGGCAAGGCCCGGCAGGACCCAGCCATCCTGCTTCCCGAGGAGCAGCGGGAGATCAAGGCCTTCACCGTCTCCCTGGAGCAGCAGCTCGGACCCAAGCGTGCGGCTGGCGCCGGCACGTTGATCGGCTCGGTCAAGGACGTCACGACCAACTTCTACGCCGACGTCGTGCAACACCTCCGCCCATGGTCCGACAAGCGCGGTTGACCGACCGGCTTCGAATACTTGCACTCGCGGTCCCAGTGGCGCGCAGGGCGCCGGTCTTCGGCACGCGGTAGGACCCGGCCTCGGAGACGACGATGAACCGGCGTGGTGACAGCCTGGGCGGAGTGGCCGCAATTTCCGGCGCCGTGCCCGACCACCAGGTCGTCCATACTCATGGTTGAGATGCCGTGGACGTAGGGCTCCATCACGACCGCGTAGAGCGCTTGGTCGATCCGATGCCGGGCCTCGAGGATGGATGGTAGTAGGAGCCCTTGCAGAGCTTGGGGATTCGCAGCTCGATGTCACCGCCTTGCGGCTCAACCGGAGCTCCTCACGGCGTGCGGCGATCTTCCGGCCGAGCTCGAGGTCCCCGGTCTTCGGTGAGGTGCCCATCGCTCCGTCCATCGAGTGGTCCAGGCGCTGGCGACTGCGTACGCCGGCGATGCTGTCGGAATGGCTGCGGTGGTGCGCAGCGCGTCTCGGCGATATCCGGTGACTCCTTCCGGGCGGCCGGCGCAGGGGTCTGTGGAGAGCGGACATGAGCGGGCGACGGCGCGGCTAGCGTGCCTGCACCGGTCCTTCGATCGCGGGCGGCAGGATGGAGGAGTCGTGCAAGGTGCGGAGGGCGGTGCCTCATGCACGATCCATCTCTCGGGAGCTCTCCATGGAATGTTCACGCCTCGGCCTCCGTGGCCGGTTCGCCGCCGTCATCGTTGCCCTGCTGGTCGCCTCGGGCCTGTCGCTGTGGCCCGGCGAACCCACGACGGCTGCCGATCGGGCGTCCGGCCCACCGGTTGCGGTCAGGGTGGAGCTGCCGGCAGCGGCTGTCCCCGGAGCAGTACTCAGCGCTGCGCTGCTTCCCACCCCCACCGCACTGAGGCGGACCCCGTCGATGGCGTGGCGCCCGATGCCGACGGGGTCATTCGTCACCCGTAACGGCAGGGTGGAGCTCCGGCTCGACCCGACGACGGTGCCGAGGGCCTTCGTCGAGCCTGGAGGGCTGGTGACGGTCAACATCCGTGTGGAGAACGCCGCTCTTCGCCTTGTCGGGGAGCACACGGTGACCGTCCGCGCTGCGCGGCTGGAGGGGAGGCCGGTGTGGCTGGACGTCGCGGAGCCGGTGCCGTCGCTGTCGCGGAACCCGTCGACGCGGCTCCCGGTCCTGAGCCCGGCAGCGCTGCGATCTGCCGGGTCGGCGCGGACTGCCGTGGTGACACCGGCCAGCCTGGCTGACGCGGTCCCGGTGGCGAAGGTGCGGACCGTGCGGGCGCCTGCCGGGATCGTGCCGGGGCGGACGGGCGGCGACCGCCTGGCGACACGCTTGTCGGCGCTGGGGCGGACGGTGCAGGCAGACCCGATCGGTGGTCTCGGCTACCGGCGCTGCAAGGCGACCGGCCGGACGACGAAGCGGTGGGCGACCATCGGGACGTCGTACCCGCTGCGCACGTCGAGGTCGTGGCTGACCTACTCGGGAGGCTCGACCAGCACGTTCGGCGTGGCGACCAGCTTCGACAAGGGGGTGTCGTTCAGCGGCACCGGCACCCGGTCGACGAGCGACGACTGGGGCCACAACTTCGTCCGCCGCAACTACGACCGCTCGTTCCGGGTGCAGGTCCTCTACCGGCAGTTCCGCTGCGCCTACTACTACGCCGGGAAGTTCAGGTACGAGACCTCCCGGTCGTGGAAGCCGTGGCTGCAGACGGGCGGTACGGCGAGCCACCGTCTCCGCACCGGCAAGCCTGCCTTCCGCCGTTGCGCCCCGATCGACAAGGGGGAGTGGTTTCGGGGCCGTGTGCGCGGCAAGGACTACACCCTGAGCTACGGCGTGAAGTTCAAGGGCGTGATCGGCATCGACCTCTCCAGTAGTCGTTCGTACTCGAACGGCGCACGGCTCTACTACGACAACCCGAAGGCCAGGTGGGCGTGTGGCAACAATGCATTTCCTGCCCGGGCGGGGAAGATCCGCGAAGCGCGGCGGAACCTCTGAGCCGATGAGGAAGGTCGGGGCTGCTGCAGCCATCGTCGGTTTCGCGGTCCTCGCGAGCGGCTGCGGCAGCGACGAGCCGGCGACGGACGGACCTTTGGGCGCATTGTCCGACGGCGGCGGCGTGAGCATCTACCGCCCGGACAAGGGCCCGGCCCGCTGGGTCGGTTCGTTCTCGGGCTTCCGTCTGTGCCTCGACGAGGAGGGGCCGCCGGCGAGGATCACGGAGGTCCGTGTGCTGGAGAAGGTGGGGCAGGTCGACTCGGTCAAGGCGCGGATCGGCGTGGGACGAGATCCGGACGGCCCGCTCCTCTTCGTGTCTGCCACTGGCTCGGCGCCCGACTTCGCCGAGGCATATGCGAAGGACAGCGCGGAGTTCGCCGACTGGTACGAGTTCGAGGACGACCTGTCGGCGGTGCCGATCGACCGGCAGTGCAAGGACGAGTTGCGGGCGGACGACCCCGTGCTGGTCATCACGTTCGAGACCGGGAGGGCCGGCGGGACGCTGCTTGCGGCGGAGGTGCTCTACGAGGTGGACGGTGAGGAGTTCACGACGGGACCGGTGCCGTGGGAGATGACCCTGTGCGGCCGGAGCGAGGCGGTGGCGTACGTGTGCGGCTCGAGGTAGGCGCGGGCACCGCGACGTGTGCCTGAGCAGCGAGAACCGGTCATGCCTGGCCCCGGGTGGCCGATCGGGGAGTCGGGCGTCGTGGCCATCTCGACGAAGTGCGCATCCGACAGTCGGGGGTCGGAACTACTGTCGGCGTCGCGGACGGAGCCCTGCCACCCGCGTGACGTGCTGACGAGTCGACGGACTCCACGGATTGGTGCTGAGAAGGACTTGAAGACGTACGACGACCGAATCGCTTCCCTGAACGGGGAGAACGGCCTGCGGGACGAGAGCATGCAACGAGCCGTGGCCGAGGCCCTCGAGCCGGGTGAGGTCCCGCGCGCGCTCTACTCGGTCAACGCCCACATCTGGGTCGAGGCTGTCCTGACCGACCGGGCGCTGCTCGTCGTCAAGGGTGCATTCCGGCCTCGTGCCCACCGCGTGCCATTTCCTCTCGACCTGGTCAGGGGGCCGCGAGGCTCAAAGCGCGGTGCGCGCCTCAAGACCCCGCTCGGCAACAAGACGCTCTGGGGCTCGACGCTCGACCCCCGCATGGAGATGCTCGTGGCCGCCGCAGGAGGCGGAGCTGTCGAGTCTGCACGTGCCGTCGACGTGGGGGCGACGGCGGAGGTGCAGCTCGCGCCGCCGACAGCCGACGTCGCGGGCACGCCGGACGCGGAATCTTCCGCAGATGTCGAGAAGGTCCGGTTGTCGTGGCGCGAGCGGGTTGCTGCCCGCCGGCGGGCGGGCAAGAAGCCGAAGAAGCCGAAGCCGCAGAAGGCCCGCGCGGAGTGGGTCGGTGCGCAGCCGAGCTCGACCATCTGGGAGCTGGCGTACAACTGCGTCAAGTGTGGCCGGCCACTGACGAACCCGGAGAGCCAAAGGCACCGTGTCGGGACCGATTGCATCAAGAGGTGTGGGTCCCAGGCCCGGCGGATCGAGAATCCGGAGTTCTCCGCGTGGACAGCGCGGAAAGCTCGCGCCGAGGTCGATCGGGTCGCGCGACAGGTCGAGCTCGACGCCGAGCACGCCCGCGCCATGACGGCCTACGAGGACGCGCTTGCGCGCTGGCAACGTGTCCGTTCGGGGGCGATGTGACGAACGCTCCGGCCCAGGCCGGGCCGGCGCGCAGAGCACCGAGCGAGGCCCGGGTCAGACCGACTCCAATCCACCCCAGGGTCGCAGCTTCTCCGGGTTGAGGGTGGCCCAGATGTGGCGGACGTGGTCGCCGGCGATGCCGAAGGCGACGACCATGAGGGTGGTGCCGTCGCGCTGCACGACCAGGCCGGGCTCGCCGTTGACGGGGGTCTCGACGACGTCCAGGCCGTCGGGCACGTTCCTGAGCAGGAGCTGGGCGACCTCGGAGGCGCCGGAGACGGGGTGCAGCTGGGCGTGGACGATGCCGCCGCCGTCGGTGACGGTGACGGCGTCCTCGGCGAGGATGTCGAGCAGGGCGGCGACGTCGCCGGCCTGCCACGCCTGCTTGATCTGTTGGACGACCTCGGCCTGGTGGGCGGGGGCTGTGGGGGAGACCTCGGCGTCGCGCACGCGGCGGCGGGCTGACGAGGCCAGCTGGCGGCAGGCGGCGGGGCTGCGCTCGAGCACCTCGGCGACCTCGGGGAACTGGAAGCCGAAGACGTCGTGGAGAACGAAGGCCACCCGTTCGGCGGGGGTCATCGACTCCATCACGACCAGCAGCGCGGTGCTCACCGACTCGTCGAGGGTCACCCGGTCCGCCGGGTCGGTGTGACCGGCGGCAGGGGCAGGGGAGCGGGGATCGCGGGGGTCGGGCAGCAGCTCGGGCAGCCACTCGCCGACGTACGTCTCGCGCCGGGCGCGAGCCGAGCCCAGGTGGTCGAGGCACACCCGGCTGGTGACCGTGGTCAGCCACGCGGGCGGTGACTCGATCACGGCCCGGTCGTCGGGCGCGAGGGCGAACCACCGGGCGTAGGCCTCCTGCACGGCGTCCTCGGCCTCGGTCAGCGACCCGAGCATCCGGTAGGCCAGGTTGACCAGCCGTGGCCGCTCGGCATCGATCGTCGGGACCTCGGTGGGGGAGGTCATGGGTTCCTTCCCGGGGAACGCCGGCCAGGCCCGAGAGCTGGCACTCCCCGACTCGCCTCACACCTGCGGGGCCTGCGTCGTCAGAGGAGGACGGGGACAGATCCGGTCCCTGACGACGACTCAGAGAGGTTAGTTGATGAGTTCCAGCAGTGCACCGAGCAAGAGCCGCAGCACCACCACCCCGACGACGAGCGACCGCCGGGTGACGCGCGCTGCAGCCCTGGTTGCGGCGCTCCTCGGTGGGGTCCTCGCGGTGGTGGCGCTGGCCGACCAGCAGGGGCCGCAGCGGCTGATGGAGCACGCCGAACCGATCTATGCCGCCGAGGGCGTGGACGTGGGCCCGGGAGTGCTCTACGGCCTGCTCTACACGGCGTCCGCCGTCGCGGTGCTGGTGTGGCTGGGGGTCGCGGGCGTGGTCCGTTCCCGCGCCCGCTGGATGGCCCCGGTGGCGATGTGCGCGGCGCTGGCCGTGGACGCAGTGCTGGCGCTGGCGCTCCTGCTCGTCCGTGAGTACGACGCCCGCATCTTCCCGCCGGTCTGGGGCCTGCTTGCCCTGCTCCCGATGTTGCCGGGGCTGGTCGCCCTGGTCCGCTCGCTGGGGGAGCGCCGTGAGCGTTGAGGACCGCACGACGCGTGACGCGCCGGTTGAAGCGGTCGACCGCGGCACGGCCAGGCGGACGTTGCTCGTCGCGTCGGGAGCCGGCTTCCTCGCCGGGCTCGACACCACGGCCGTCACCTCGCCCTGCCCGACGTCCAGCGCGACCTCGGCGCGAGCCTCGCCCAGCTGCAGTGGGTGGTCAACGCCTTCTCCCTGCTGAGCGCGACCCTGCTCGTCCTCGCCGGCAACCTGAGCGACCGGCTCGGCGCGCGACGGGTGTTCCTCGGCGGGCTGCTCGCGTTCGCGGTGACGTCTGCCGCCTGCGGAGTGGCCTGGTCTGCCGTCGTGCTCGACGTCGCCCGGGCAACCCAGGGTGCCGCTGCTGCGGCGGTGATCGCGAGTGCCTTCGCCCTCGTCGCGGAGACCTTCCCGCCGCACGAGCGCGGCCGGGCGCTCGGGACCTACGGTTCCTTCGCGGCGCTGTCCTTCGTCGTCGGGCCGCTGGCGGGCGGTGTGCTCGCGGACTCGTTCGGGTAGCGGTCCGTCTTCATGGTCAACCTCCCGTTCGCCGCTGCGGTCCTGGCCGCCGCCGCGGTCGTGCTGCCGCGCCGGGAGCCGGCCCGTGGCCGCGCGCCGCTCGACCCTGCCGGGGTGGTGGCGTTCGTGGTCGGCATCGGAGCCGTGCAGTACGGCGCCATGCGGGCCACCGACCGTGGGTGGGGCGACGCGCACGCCGCTCGTGGTGGTGCTCGGCCTCGTCGTGCTGGCCGCCTTCGTCGCCCTCGAGCGCCGCAGCGACGGGGCGTTCCTGGACCTGCGGCTCTTCCGCAACCGGGTGTTCAGCGGCGCGTGCGTGGCCACGGCGCTGGCGTCGGCGGCGTACTTCGGGGTGCTGGTCTACCTCAGCCTCTTCCTGCAGACGACGCAGGACTTCACGGCTGCGGAGACCGGGCTGCTCTACCTGCCGACGATCCTGCCGTACATGGCCGTCTCGCCCGTGGCCGGGCGGCTGGCCGACCGGTTCCCGGGCCCGGTCGTGCCGGCGGTCGGCTGTGCGGTGCTGGCGCTCGGGATGGTGCTGCTGGCGGGGGTGCAGCACGGCGCGGGCATGCTGGACGTGACGCCGGCGCTGGTGGTGATGGGCGCCGGCTCGGGCCCGGTCCTCACCCCGCTGACGAAAGCCGGGCTCGACCAGGTTGGGTCGGGCCGGTCCGGGATGGCCTCCGGGGTGCTGCAGACGGTGCGGCCCCTCGGCGTCACCGCCGGCGTCACGCTCCTCGGCGTCCCGGTCGCCGACGCCGTCGACGCGACGGCGTTCCGCTCGGTCGCGCTGCTCGCGGCGAGCCTGGCGGCTGCGGCCGCCGTCGCGTCGGCCGGGCTGCTCCGACGCCCGCGATGAGCGCGTGCGCCGCACCCGTGCCCGCCCGGAGTCCCACACCGGACGGGCACGAGCGGCGTACGTCGCCTGCCGGGTCAGCGGCGGGCGACGACGATCCCGTCGACCTTCACCGGCTTGTTGGTGGTGGTGCGCAGCCGGATCGTGGTGCGCTTCTTCAGGTCCGGCAGGCGGACGACGACGCGGTTGCGGGCGGGGCCGGCCAGCGACAGCCGCTTGACGACCCTGGTGCCGTACCGGACCTCGAGCCGGCCGTGCTTGCGGCCCTTGCTGACGACCAGCGCGACGCGGCCGGCGGGGACGCGCTGGAGCGCGAGGACGCGGCCCTTGCGGCTCGTGGTGGTGGCCGTCCGGTCGAGGTAGCCGCCGCCGGACACCCGCTTCCAACCGGCGCCGGTGAGCGCGCGGTCGTCGAGCGGGCGGGTGGTGCACCGTTCGGTGCTCCAGCCCGAGGTGTTGCCGGCGTGGTCGTGGGCGCGGACGCGGAAGCAGTACTGGCTGCTCTTCGCGAGGCTCACCGTCAGGGACCTGGCCGTGGTCGCGGTGCGCAGCATCTTCGGGGCGCTGACTGCGCCGTGCCACGCGGCCTCGGTCATGCGCACGTCGTAGCCCGCGACGCCGGCCTGGCTGTCGCTGCCCGACCACGAGACCCGCGCGGTCGCGGCCATCCGGGGCGACGGGCCGGCGTCGACGGAGACGGTCGGCGCGGTCTCGTCGCCGATGGTGCGGTCGACGTACCGCAGCTCGACGCGGGGGTTGCCGTCGCCGAGGGTCATCGGCGCGGAGGGCGGGTACGGCGTGCCGCCACCCCCGCCAGCACCGTGGAAGGTCGCAGCAGAGCCGCCGCCACCCCCGCCGTGGTAGCCACCGCCACCTCCGCCCCCGCCGCCGCCCTGGTGGTTGTTCGCGCCGTTCCCGCCCTGGCCGTCGGCCGTCCCGGGCCAGCCGTCGGTGCCGGCGCCGATGTCGCCCTGCCCGCCGGTTCCGGGGGTGCCGTCCGGGCGGCCGCCGGTCGGCCACGTCCCCAGGTCGTAGGCCGTGCTGCCGTTGGTGCCGGCATCACCACCGGTGCCGCACGGGGTGTACTCGACGTAGCACTTGCCACCGCCACCGCCGCCGCCCGGTGCGACGACGAGTCGCTCGGTCAGGGCAGGGCTGCTGAACACGGTGGTGGCTCCGCCACCCCCGCCGGCCCACTCGCCGCCGGCGCCGCCGCCGTGGGCTCCACCGCTCGAGCCGTAGCCGTCGGCCTGGCCTTCGCCGCCGTTGCCGCCGACGTGGAGGACCAGGGTCCGGGGCGCGGGCAGGGAGCCCGGCCGGGTGGGGATCGTGTGCTCCACGTGGCCGCCGCGACCGCCAAGCACGCGGACGCCTTCCCCGCGCCCGCTGCCGCCATTGCCGCCCACCGCGACCACCTCGACCGCCGTCACCCAGGCGGGGACGGTGAAGGTGGCGTCCTCGGTGAAGACGCAGGTGACCTGGTTGCCCTCGGCCGAGCACTCGTCGGGAAGCGCCGGGGCCGAGGAGGCCGGCGGTGCGGTGCTGACGGCGACCAGGGCCGCGACGGGAAGCAGCGCGGACAGGGCGGTGCAGGCGAGACGCTTCATCGGTGACTCCGGGAGGGAGGGAGCAGTGAGTCGCGGGTCAGCGTAGGAACGGCGCGGCGCCGTACGGGGCAGTTTCGGCGAAGCCCCTCAAAGACCGGGGTGGGGGCGGTGAAAACCCGGGGGAGGGGGCAGGAACGGCCCGGGGTGCGGGGCTGAAGAGCTTGTGGGTCGTGGTCCGGTCAGGACAGGTCGCGGCGCTCCAGCGCGTCCCGCAGCTCGCGCCGCGAGGTGACGCCGAGCTTGGCGAACGCCCGCCCGAGGTGCCACTCCACGGTGCGTGGCGCGATCACCAGCTCCGCGGCGATCTCGCGGTTCGTCATCCCCTCCGCGGCGAGCTCGACAGTGCGTCGTTCGGCCCGGGTGAGGGAGTCGAGCCCGGTCCGGGCGGTACGACGGGGCCGGGCTCCCGTCGCGTGCAGGGCGTTGAGCGCCCGCGCGGCCAGCGCGCCGGATCCGCAGGTCTCGGCGAGCTCGCGCGACTCGGCGAGCGCCGTGCGCGCCCCGGGGACGTCGCCGCGGCTGTGCAGCTCCACCCCGAGGTCGTGCATGGCGCGGGCCCGCTCCAGCCGGCGCTCGGAGCGGCACAGCACGTCGGCGGCCTGCCGCAGCAGGGACAGGCGCTCGTCGCCCTCGGCCAGCGCGGCCGCCGTGCGCAGCGCGCGACCCTCGCGGCCGAGCGCGCTGGTGCGACGGGCGAGCTCGACCTCCTCCTCGAGGAGCGCGCGGGCGTGGTCGGTGTCGCCGAGCGCGTGCGCGGCGGTCGCGGCGAGCGGGCGCCACACGATCTGCGGGCTGCCGCGGTGGCCCAGCACCTCGAGCCGCTCCTGGACCAGGTCGACGAGGGCAGCCGCCTCGGCGGGCTCGCCGGTGCGCAGCAGCAGCCGGGCGCGCGCGAGGTCGACCGAGATGCCGGTCATCTGGTGCGGGTCGACCTTGTCGTCGGCGGCCCCGAGCACGGCGCGGGCGCGGTGGTGGTCGTCGAGGTCCATGTGGACGTGCGCGAGCGTGGCGCTGGAGAAGCCGAACCAGCTCACCCACGGCCCCCACCGCGGGTCGAGCGCGGAGGAGGCGGCGCTGCGGGCCCCGTGGAGGTCGCCCGCGGCGTACCGCAGCTCGCCCATCCAGTAGTGCAGCAGGCCGTGGCGGAAGAGGTTGTCCGGGTCGACGACCTCGAGGCCCTCGTGGACGACCTGGGTGCCGCGCTCGAGGTTCTCCGACAGCCACAGCGAGCCCATCACGAAGTCCGGGCGCAGCCCGAACGGCGGGGCGTCGACGCGCCACAGCTCCTCGGTGAGCGCCTGGTCGACGAGGGGGTTCACCAGCCGCAGGTCGCCCAGGACGAACGGCAGCACGGTCGCCAGCGTCGCGGCCAGCGCGGGGACCTCGGGGACCCAGCCGGTGCTGGCGCGCTCGAGCAGCTCGACCAGCTGGGGGCGCGCGTAGATCGGGGAGAGGTCGTGCATCGACGCGACCGCCAGCAGCTCGGCGAGCAGCTGCTGGTGCAGGTCGGTGTCCGGCTCGGTCTCCGCGAGCGCGGTCTCGCTGGCCTCGACGGCCTCCGGCAGCCGGCCGGTCAGCCACATCAGCCGGGTCCGCTCGCGCAGCAGCATCAGCCGCTCGTCGCGCCCGTTCGCCACCGCGAGGGCGTCGGCGAGGCGGTCCTCGGCGTCGGGGGTGCCGGCGCGGCTGGCGGCGAACGCGAGCTCGGCGAGTACGGCGGAGCGGTGCTCGGCGGCCGGCGGCTCCTCGACGGCGCGGCGCAGCAGCACGGCGGCCGTCGCGCAGTCGCCCTTGCAGGTCGCCTCGTCGGCCGCGCGGCGCAGGCTCTCGACGATCCACGGCAGGCCGGCGGGGGTGGTGCGCAGCAGGTGGTCGGCGACCTCGGCGGCGTCGGCGTCCTCGGCCAGCAGGAGCTCGGCGGCGCGGCGGTGCAGGCGGTCGGTCGCGAACGGCCCGAGCTCCTGCCCGACCGCGTCGGCGACGACCGGCTGCGGG